>CALISK010000085.1 GCA_938041625.1 uncultured Tenacibaculum sp.
CTTAGAAATACGCTCTGCTAATGCATCAACATAATCTCCAATTTTATCAGCATCAAGAGCTTTGTTAATTGTACCAAATTTTTCAGCTTCATCAGCATCCCAATCTTTTGCACCTAAAATTATTTCAAGAGCTTTACCTAAACTAGCTTGTCTTGCCATACGAGAAGCTCCACCACCACAAGGTAAAATTCCCATACCAACTTCCATTTGCATGAATTTTGCCTTACCTCTTGCGGCAAAACGCATATCTAAAGCTAAAGCCATTTCATGCCCACCACCACGTGCAAAACCTTCTATTTTTGCAATAGTTGCTTGTGGTACATTGCTTAACCTTTCTAATACTGATTGTAAATCAAGTAATTTTACTTCGTTTCTTGGTAGAGCTTCTTCTGACATATCTCTTAGTAAATTGGTATCGTAATGACATACCCAATACCCTGGATTTGACGATTGAAAGACTACAACTTTAACGCTTCTGTCTCTTTCTAATCGTAAACAAAGGCTACTTAAGTCAGCTAACATTTCTTGCCCCTGTACATTTACAGGTCCAAAGTTAATATCTACTGTTAAAATTCCTCCTTTTTGTTCTGCTGTAAATGTTTGAAAATTTTTGTAATCCATTTTGTTTTGTTTTTAATTGTTATTGTTTAATTATTGATTGCTGCAAATGTGTGTTGCTTAATTTTACTGTTTTCAATGATGTAAGTATCAGTTGCTAGTTGTATATCGAGGTGTTCGTTTTTTCCGCGCCAAACGAAATAAACTACATTATCATTAGTTTCTTGTTTGATGGTTATAAAATCAAAACTTTTGAATTTTGGAAGAAACTCTTTGTAGAAATTAAATATTTCAGTTCTTCCTTTATAAGTGTAATCTGGAGTTATAAATACTGCATCATCAGTATAATCCTCCATTACATTGGATGGGTTTAATGTACTAACAGCTTTCATATGACTGTTAAATACTTCTTGTGGATTTTTCATGGTACATAATCTTTAAATATTACGTTCCAAAATTACCGTGAAAGTAAAAGGTACTTATTGTAAGAAGAGAAGAGTATTTAGTAAAAAAAGAAGATTTTTGGTTTTTTACTTATTTATTCGAAAATTACCAGCAGTTGTACCAGTATATGAGCTAAAAATTTTATCTAAATGGCTGCTATCAGTAAAACCCAATTCTACAGCTATTTCAGAAATAGTTAAATCTGTATATTTTAAACGAGTTTCTATTAGTTTTACTTTATGATTAAGAATATACCTTTTTAAGCTTATACCCATTTGCCTTTTAAAATATTGACCAACATAGTTTTCAGAAACATTAAATACAGTAGAAATATTCTTTTTAGAAAGCTCTTCAGAATCATGAATATGATTATGGATATGATTTACAATGTTTTGAATTTTAGAAGCCTTTAGTTTTAGAGGTGCATAACTCATGTTTCTAGAAATTATTTGTAAAACCGAATGCAACGTATTCCTTAGTATTAGTTCATTTTTTAGCGTTTTATTACTGTACTCATTACAAAGAACTGTGAATAATGATAAAATACTGTTTTTTTCAATCTCTGACTGAAATTTAAGATTCTCTTTTCTATTGGTACTATGTAAAATGGTTTCTATTTTTTTAAACCATTCTTTTTTTTCTTCCTGATGGTTTTCTAATGAAAAGTTGGAGAAAAAATTATTTAAGAATTTAATAGCAGATACGGTAGTAGAGGTTTCTACTTTAAATGTGTATAAGTCGTTTGGAATAAAAATGTATAATTGATTTTCTTTATAAGAAACATTTTGACCATTAATAACGAGTGAACCTTCTCCTTTTTCTATATACAAAATTTCAAAAAAACGAATAGGAGTGTATTTACAAAACTCAAAAAAAGAGGCATTTTCAAAACGTTGAATTACGATGTTTTCAAAAATAGTTCTAGGCATTAATGAGTAATGTTTTATAGGTTTTGAATATTTGAAAGTAAATATACTAAATTGACAATTTGTAAAGCAAAAGGAAGAAGTTAAAGATGGAAAGTTTCTTTTTTTATCAATTTGTTTTATGAAAAAACAATTAATAAAAAAAACCTTATTAATTATAAATTAATAAGGTTTTTTAAAAGTGTCGGGGTGGCAGGATTCGAACCTGCGACCTCCTCGTCCCAAACGAGGCGCGATGACCGGGCTACGCTACACCCCGAGGTGTATTTTGATTTTGGAGGTGCAAATATACAACTTTTTTTAAGATATACTAATAAAAGTAAATAATTATATTGTAAGATAATTATTGCCTATCGTCTAATTATCAAAATGTATAGGGATTTTTTTTACTCAACTAAAAAAAATATACATTTGTAATTCGATAAAAAAATACCCAATGTCAAATACAATAGAAAAAATTAAGTGTTTAATCATAGGATCTGGTCCTGCTGGTTATACAGCTGCTATATATGCTGCTAGAGCCGATATGAAACCTGTAATGTATACAGGAATGCAAATGGGAGGTCAATTAACTACTACAACAGAGGTGGATAATTTTCCTGGATATGCGAATGGTACAGATGGTACAGCAATGATGGAAGATTTAAAAAAACAGGCTGAACGTTTTGGTACAGAAGTTCGTTTTGGAGTAGTAACTAAGGTTGAGCTTTCTACAGAAGTGGGAGGTATTCATAAAGTTATTGTAGATGAAGAGAAAGAAATTGAAGCAGAAACAGTAATTATTTCTACCGGTGCTACTGCTAAATATTTAGGATTAGAAAGTGAACAACGTTTAATAGGAGGAGGAGTATCTGCATGTGCTACATGTGATGGTTTCTTTTATAAAGGACAAGATGTTGTAGTTGTAGGGGCAGGAGATACTGCTGCAGAAGAAGCTACTTATTTAGCTAATATTTGTAAAAAGGTAACAATACTAGTTCGTAAGGATTATATGCGTGCTTCTAAGGCAATGCAACACAGGGTAAATAAAACAGAAAATATAGAAGTATTATATAATACAGAAATAGATGAAGTTTTAGGAAGCAATGTAGTTGAAGGGGTAAGAGCTATTAATAATCAAACAAAAGAAACTACAGATATTTCTGTAACTGGTGTTTTTATAGCTATAGGTCATAAACCAAATTCAGACTTATTTAAAGGATTTTTAGATATGGATGATACGGGGTATTTAATAACCAAAGGAAAATCTACTAAAACAAATTTACCAGGAGTATTTGCAGCGGGTGATATTCAAGATAAAGAATATCGTCAGGCAGTTACTGCGGCCGGTACAGGTTGTATGGCAGCTTTAGATGCAGAACGCTATTTAGGAGCTTTACATTAAAATACTAAATCAAAAATAAAAGAGTTCTTAATTAAGAGCTCTTTTTTTATACATGAAAAAGTTATTATTTATTGTTTTTATACTTTGTATTCAGCAAATACAAGGAGTTAATTGTTTAAGCGAGGAAGAGAATGAGTTTTTACAAGAACTGATTACTACAAATACAAAAAGACTTAACGAAATAGGTTGGTCATTTGAGAATGATTTTTCTAAATGGGAAGGACTTATTGTAAAAGATTGTACTATTATTTCAATTGATTTGTCTAAAGTCAATATTCGTGAAATACCTAATACCATTGCTTATCTACAAAACTTAGAAATTTTAAAAGTTGATGTATACAGAGAAATTTCTAGGAATTTATTTAGTTTACCTAAGCTTAAAATACTTCATATAGAAGGAGGAAGTACTATAAAAAAAGTATTACCAGTTTTTTATAGACTCAAAAACTTAAAGAGTTTAAAATTAGAAGCAGGATTAAAAGATATTACAGGGGAAATCTTAGAGTTAACTAATTTAGAGTATTTAGATTTATCTAAGAATTATATAGAAGAGGTTCCGCAAGAAATTATGAACCTATCGAAACTAAAATATATTAACTTATCGGATAATAAATATTTAAAAGGGAGTTTAGAAATATTCAATGCTTTCAATGAATTAAGCTATTTAAATTTAGAAAACACTAAAATATCAGGAGGGTATACAAATGCCTCTAAAAGTTTAAAGTATCTCAATTTATCAAACATAAATATGGAGTATGGGATTCTAGATATTTCTAAATCTAGTATTCTAGAAGTTTTAAAAGTTAAAAAAGCACAATTAAAAAGAATCAAAGGATTTCAATATCAAAAGAAATTAAAAATAGTTGATATCAGTAATAATTTTATATCGAGCGATAAGAGTTTTACTTTTAAACAATGCAAGCAGTTAGATTCTTTAAACTTTAGCAAAAATGAATTAACTAGTATTCCAGGCTTAGGAAGTTCACCTACATATGTAAACCTTTCTTCCAATCCTATCTTTTCACTTTCAACAAAAGATTATAAGAATTTAGCAGGGTCAAAATCTATAGATTTATCATTTATGAGTATCGATGAATTTTCATCTGATATTCAACTTTTAAATGATTGTGAGTCTTTAAATCTTTCTTATAATAATTTAAAAGAATTACCAAAAGAGTTAATTAGTTTTAAGAAACTAAAAAGTTTAGATGTAAGAAAAAATAAGCTGACAAAATTTTCATTGGTTTTACCTAATTTAAAAGAACTTATTTTAGTACAGAATTCATTTACAGGAATACCTGTGGCTGTTTTTGAAAATAAAAACTTAGAAGTTTTCTATATAGGTGATTTTGAATTAAAACAAGTGCCGCATCAGTTTTTAGAATTAAAACACTTAAAAGATTTATATGTGCCTTTTGTAGGTGAAAATGATGAGGTTTTATGTAAATTAAAGAAAAAGGGAATACTTTTGAAACACATGTATGTTGAATGTAAATAAATAACAAATGAAATTCTTCACTATCTTTTTTTTGTTAGCTATGTTTTTGGGGAATTCACAGGTTAAAATTGAATTAGCAAAAAAGCCATATTCAGATGAAAATTATGGAATTGTATTACTAAATAAGGATTCGTTTGATAAAGAGAATACCAAGTATTATAGTATTGAGGATGGAAAAATAAAATATGCTTGGGAAAAACTAAAAATAGGAACTACTAAATTTAAATCGATTTTAATAGATAATAGAGATAATAGAGATAATCGATATGATATTACACTTCAATTAGACGCTGATGGAATTTTAAAGTTAGATAGGTATACTACAAATAATAATGACAATGTTTTAGCCTTTGTGTTTAATGATACAATTTATCAAACTCAAAAAATAAAAGCACCTATACTTAATGGAAAGTTCAATCTAAAGAATCTAACAAAAAAGCAAAAAAATAAAATTGTTACTACATTAAAGAACTTACCGTCTTATGATTTGCAAATAGAATTATACGAAGGAATAACGAGTTGCAATACTGAAAAAATTGATAAAGCATTAGAAAAAGGAGCACAATTAATAGATGGAGGCTATAAAGGAGGGGCAACTAATTATATAGATGTTATTTATAATTTATTTCGAGATAAAAATTCTAAACATAAAAAGTACTCTAAAACTATTAAACATTTATTAAAAAGAGGTTTTATACCTAACTCTAAGAATATTCAGCAAGCTATTGTTTTTGAAGATATCGTTTATGTGAGAAATTTTTTTACGTCAGAAAAGAATATAAAAAAAAGACAAAAATTGTTGAATAAATATGTTTGGAATTCAGTTAGTAGTGGTTCTTTGAAAGTATTTAAGTTAATAGAAGAGTTAGGCTTAGTTTTAAAAGAAAAAAGGAAAAAAAGTTTATTAATGAAAGCAGTTAAAGAACGACATGAAACTATGGTAGATTATTTTTTATCTAAAAAATACTCTTATGATGCTGTTAATTTACTTGTTAACCTTTCCGTTTATATAGATATTACAATTTTTGATGCTTTGGTAACAAAATATAATATTGATATTAATTCTCTAACTAAAGAAGATGATTCGAATATTGCGCAACAATTAATAATACTATCTAATAAAGGTAAATTTTTTGATGACGAGTTATTTTTAAAAATAATACCTAAATTAATAGATAGAGGTTTAAAAGTGAATACTAAAAATAAATTAGGGAGCACTATTTTACATGAAGTATCAAGATCGTTAAAATATATTTTAAACTATAGATCAGCTTATCACGAACAATATAACCCCATCAGAGAGGCTAAAGAGTTAATAAACTTTATAGAACTAATAAAATCTAAAGGAGCGGTTATAAATGAGAAAGATGCGAAAGGATTTACAGCTTACGATTATGCTTTAAAAGAAATGAATAACTTTAAAGTAAAATCAGAAACAGTACAAAAAGTACTTAAAACATTAAAATAGCTTAATCCTCTAGAAATAAGTTTTAATATAACTGAAAGCATTTAATATAAATAAAATAACAAAATGAAATTCTTTACTATCTTCTTATTATTAGTATCGTTTTTAGGGAATTCACAGACTAAAGTTAAACTAGCAAAGAATCCGTATTCTGAAAATAATCATAAGATAGTATTATTGAAAAATGATTATTATAAAGGAGATGCAAAGTTCTATGATATAAAGGCTCGAAAAATAAAATATGCATGGAAAGAGTTACAAATAGATATTTCAGAGTTTAAATCTTTAGAGGTGAGTGGTAAAGGTAATAACTATGAGATTACACTTCAATTAGATGCTGATGGAATTCTTCAGCTAGATAAAAATACAACAGAATATATAGGAGAGGTTTTTGCTTTTGTATTTAATGATACAATTTATGAAACTCAAAAAATAAAAGAACCTATACTGAATGGACGATTCAAAATAAAAAATCTAACCAAAAAGCAGAAAAACAAGATGGTTACTACTTATAAAAGTTTTGCATCATACGATTTGCAAAAACAGTTATATAGTGCTATAGGTTCAAATAAAATAGAGAAAATAGATTCTTTATTAGCTCAAGGAGCTCAATTAATTGATGGAGGATACAAAGTAGGGTATAATAATTTTAGAAATGTAATTTATGATGCATTTAGAAATAAAAACTCTAAATATGAAAAATATCCTAAAACAGTAAAACATTTATTAAAAAGAGGTTTTATACCAAACTCTAAAAATATAAATCAAGCCATTGTTTTTGAAGATGTACCTTATGTACGAAACTTTTTTATGGCTGAAAAAAATATAGAAAAGAGGAAAAAACTTTTGATAAAATATGTAGACGATATAATAGATAATGGTTCTTTAGATTTGTTAAAATTAGTAGAAGAATTAGGTTTAAAATTAGAAAAAGTAACCATAAAAAAAGAAAGTATTTTAACAGAAGCTGTTTTAAAAGGAGACGGAGAAATAATTAATTATTTATTAGCAAAGAAGATAGCTAGAGATGATTCAACATTACTAGTTTATGCTTGTTCATATAGAACTATTAAAACAGTAGATGTTTTGTTAGACTATGGTATTGATATTAATATGTTAAATGAAAACAAAGATAATTTAGCACAAGTTTTATTAGATTTTGAATTTAAACATGATTATTACTATGATAATTTTTCTTTAAAAATGTCTCCTAAATTAATAGAAAGAGGATTAGAAGTAACTACTAAGAATAATAAAGGACAAACGGTTTTACATACTTTAGGTATTCATGTGAAAGATTTTTTTAATTATAGAGATGGGCAGAGCTCTGGTTATAGTCCTGTTAAAGCAGCTGAAAAAATTATAGCTTTGGTACAGCTTCTAAAATCAAAAGGAGTAGCTATTAAAACGAAAGACATTAAAGGGCTTACAGCGTACGATTATGTTTCTAAAGACGTTGAAGTTTTTAAAGAAAGATTATGGAAAAAATCAATGGTAAAAGAATTATTAGATGCGTTTAAATAATCTTATTCTCTTTTAACAGGTAATTTAATAGACCTAGAAATTTTAACTTCCTCTTTAAATGTTATTTTATCAATGTATTTAATATTCTCATTAAAATAAAGTTGATAACTTCTAGAATCTTCATTGTTTAATAAATTGGTGAATAGAAAATAGTTTTTAGCTAAAAAATCTGTTTTTAAGAAAGGTATTTTTTCTTTAATATTAGAAGAGAAGTTATTTAGTTTAATTTGAGAAACAGGAATTTCTTTTTTATTAGCATTATAAAAAGAATAAAAACCGCCCATATATTTAAGCTCAATTTCTTTGATATTAGAATTCCATTGTACGATATTGTTTTTTGATGTATTGTCTTGAGTTATAGGAATGGTTTTTATATCGCCATAAGCTCCAGAAAATTCAGTATCAACCTTAAAATAAGTAATAGGAAGTTCACAAAACTTATATCCTAAAGGAAATTCTATAGGATGCTCATAATCAATTAATGTAAAATCTGTATCTAAGTTTTGTTCAACAAGTAATTTGTTCGAAATGTTATATCCTTTAATGTTTTTAACTTTTATAGAAATTGGTGTTTTAGAAGAGGCAATATCAATAGAGAGATTTACACATTTTCTACGAATATTTATTTTAAAAGGATTTGCGTTTTTTAAAGCATTTTTTGCTGTTGTTTTTGAATTAAAAAAGAATTTTTTATAAGCTGTTTTTAAAGAATCTTTATTTGGTGTTTTGTAATATTTAGGTATTTCAATAGTAGCATGATTAATTCTACTATTAGTTATACCAGTAAAATTTTTAATTTGTATGTAAGGCTGCCCTTTTAAATGTTGTGATATTAATTGAGTAGTATTTTTATTATGAAAAAGCATTCTCATTTGTAAAGGCATTCCATCTAATTTGTTAATCACTAAAACAGCGTCTATTTGATTTAACTCTTTACCAGTAATTTCTCTTCTTCTATTTCTAATAGGAGTATAGAATTCAGTT
>CALISK010000086.1 GCA_938041625.1 uncultured Tenacibaculum sp.
TTTTATTCATTTGTGTAGCTTTGCGGTAATTTTTAGCTTAGTTTTTCACAAAATAATTAACAATCAACTTTTAATGGCTTTAATTACTTTAACTACTGATTTTGGCACCAAAGACCATTTTGCTGGAACTGTAAAAGGAGCTATTTACTCTGAATTACCAGAAGCTAGAATTGTTGACATTACGCATCAAATATCTCCCTTTAATATTACCGAAACTGCATACATTGTTAAAAATGCATATAAGAGCTTTCCTAAAGGAACCATTCATATTATTGGTGTCGATTCTGAATTAAGTATAAAAAATAAACATTTGGCTATTTTGCTAGATGAACACTATTTTATTTGTCCAGATAACGGTGTTATTTCTATGATTGCTTCTGAAATACATCCAACTAAAATTGTTGAAATCAACATTCATAATCATATAGAAAGTAGTTTTCCTGTGTTAGATGTCTTTGTTAAGATAGCCAGTTTTATAGCAAAAGGTGGTAAGTTAGATGTAATAGGTAAAGAAACGCAATCTTATAAAAAAATGATTGAGATTCAACCTAAAATAAATCAAGAAAAAAACATCATCATTGGAGGAGTTATTTATATTGACAACTATGGAAATGTAATAAGTAATATTAGTAAAAAGCTATTTAGTGATATCGGTAAAGAAAGAAAATTTGTAATTACTGCTCGTAGATATACTTTTGATAGCGTTTTTAAACAATATAATGACATCATTAATTTCGAAAGTGAAGATATACGCTTGTATGATGGTAAAAAATTAGCTTTATTTAATTCTGCTAATTTCTTAGAGATTGCAATTTACAGAAGTAATTTAAAAACCGTTGGAGGTGCATCTACTTTACTAGGGCTTAATTATCGTGATACTATTACTGTAGAATTTATTGATGAAGAAAAATCAGATTTTGTAACAGTTTAGTGAAGTTTAATTATGAAAAAGAGGACAATTCGTTTCATCATACGTTATATTATTGGTTATATTTCTCTATTTATTTTTTCAGTTTTTTTTGCTCTATATCTAACAAAAAAACAAGAAAATGAAATTAATAAAATAAAAAACGTTGAGAAAATTTCAGAATTTCCTAATGATAAATTAAAAAATCAATTTAAAAAACTAATTAATTATAACACTTTTAAAAATAAAGTTGTTTTAATTGATTTTTGGTTTGCTGGTTGTGAACCTTGTAGAAAAGAAATGAAACACTTTCCTAATCTTTTAAAAACTTATAAAGAAAAACTAGTAATTTTAAGCTATTCAATAGATGATAAAAAAACTACTGATTTTCTTTTAAAAGAAAAACCTATGCCTTTTAATTTTTTAGATGATAAAAATTCTAATTGGCATTTTTTAAATACTGATTTTTTAGATAAAAATAGTTTTGTAAATAAATTAAATATTAAATCTTTTCCTAGTTATTATATAATTGATCAAGATAAAAATTATATTGACAATCCTTTTAACAGTATTGTAGCTATTCATTTTATTTTTGATAAATATCTTAACGGTTTAAAATACTTTGTTAATAAAAGTGAAGGAAATGACAAAAAATTTTGGTTAGAAATTTTTGTGCTTCACAACTTAATCATAATATTAATTTTACTTTTTCAGTTTTTAATATTCCTAATTAGAAAGTATTTTTTAAAACATCAAAAAATTAAATTTTAAAAATTTATGTTTGTACGTATTGTAAAATTGAGCTTTCAGCCTGAAAAAATTGAAACTTTTTTAGCTAATTTTGAGAAAAAAAAAGAATTTATACGAAACTCTCCTGGGTGTCGTTTATTAGAGTTATATAGAGATAAAACAAATTCTGATGTATTTTTCACGTATAGCTATTGGGATACAGAACAAGATTTAGAAAATTATAGAAACTCTGATTTGTTTAAAAACATTTGGGCAGAAACAAAACTCTTTTTTAACGATAAGCCATTTGCTTGGAGCGTTGATAAAGTTGTAAGTTTGCCTTAAAACATAATTAGATTTTCATTAAAAAATAAGGCATTCAACCTTTTCTATGCTGTTTTAAAACAAAATTAATCTTTGCTAATAGTATAATTAAAACTAAAAAAAATTGATTTCAATATTAAAAAAAGAATTTAATTCATTTTTTGCATCGCCTGTTGCTTATTTAGTAATCGGTGTTTTCTTGCTTGTGAATGGATTGTTTTTATGGGTTTTTAAAGACAATTTCAATATTTTAAATGCTGGTTTTGCCGACTTAAATTCCTTTTTTTATTTAACCCCTTGGTTGTTCTTATTCTTAATACCTGCAATAACTATGAAAAGTTTTGCTGATGAATTTAGTGTAGGCACTATTGAAATTTTAAGAACAAAACCTTTAAGTGATTGGCAAATTGTGATGGGTAAATATTTTGCTGCTTTGTTATTAGTGTCTATTGCTCTTATTCCTACTTTAATTTATGTGTATACCATTTACGATTTAGGAAATCCAAAAGGAAACTTAGATATGGGAACTATTATTGGTTCTTATTTTGGGCTCTTCTTTTTAGCTTCTTCTTATACTTCTGTTAGTTTGTTTACCTCTACTCTTTCTAAAAGTCAGATTACTGCTTTTATTTTAGGTATTTGTATTTGCTTCTTTCTTTTTTATGGGTTTGATGCACTTTCAGATTTATCGGGTACTTCAAATTATTATATAAAATTACTTGGTTTTAATGAACATTTTAAAAGTATTAGCCGTGGAGTTATAGATACTAGAGATCTGTTTTATTTTATAAGTGTTAGTTTTTTCTTTTTATATATTACTAAAAAGCAGTTAGAAAATGAATAAAAAAATAAAAACTATACTTCTTGTTTTAGTGGGATTGATTGTATTTAACTTTTTAAGTAATCAATATTTTAAAAGGTTTGATTTAACAAAAGATAAACGGTATTCATTATCTGAAACAACTACAGATTTAATAGATAAGATAAAAGAACCATTAATCATTAATGTATATTTAGAAGGAGATTTTCCTTCTGAATTTCAGAGATTACAAATAGAAACACGTCAGTTTCTTGAAGAATTAAAGTCTGAAAATTCTTTAATTCGTTTTCGTTTTGTAAATCCTGACGGTATTGGAAATGAATTAATAAAAAATGGAATGGTTCCTAGCCAATTAACTGTTGAAGAAGATGGTAAGTTATCTGAAACTATTATTTTTCCTTGGGCAGAAATGTTCTATGGAAAAAAGGCCCAAATTGTTCCTTTATTACCCAACACAAGTACTTCTTCACAAGAAAGTCAGTTAGAGAATGCTATTTCATCTTTAGAGTATTCTTTTGCTAATGCTATTGATTTAATTATTGAGGATAAAAAAAAGAGTATTGCTATTTTAGCTGGTAACGGTGAATTAGAGGATATAAAAATGTATAGTTTACTTAATGAATTAAGAAAAAAGTATCGTTTAGCGAAATTTACATTAGATTCAGTTAAAAATGATCCAATTAAAACATCTCAAGAATTAAAAAAATTCGATTTATCGATTATAGCGAAACCTACTAAAAGGTTTACAGATAAAGAAAAATTAGTTTTAGATCAGTTTATTACTCATGGTGGTAAAACATTATGGATGATCGATAATTTAAATGCAGATACAGACAGTTTATATAATCATGGTGAAATGATGGCTTTTCGTCGCGATTTAAATTTAACAGATTTATTGTTTAGTTATGGAATTCGAGTAAACAATAAATTAGTACAAGATTTATATGCTTCTAAATTAACTTTAGCTGCAGGAAATACAGGTAATCAAGCTAAGTTTGAAAGTTTCGATTGGTTTTATCATCCTCTTGTTGGTGCAAACCCTAATCACCCTATCACTAAAAATATTTTACCAGTCCGTTTTCGATTTACAACCCAAATAGATACTTTAAAAAAGGATATTAAAAAAACACCTCTTTTAGTAAGTTCTGTAGTTTCTAAATTATCAGGAACTCCAAAAGTGATTCATTTAAACGAAATCACTAAACAACCAAAGCAAAAAGAATATACTGCAAATAATCAATTATTAGCAGTGTTATTAGAAGGGAATTTTCATTCTGCTTATGAAAACAGAACAAAACCTTTTGATACACCTAATTACAAACCTGTTTCTAATGCTAATCAAATGGTTGTAATTGCTGATGGTGATATTGCTAGAAATCAAATTTTAAAAGGGAAACCTTATGATTTAGCTATTGATAAATGGACACAACAACGTTTTGGTAATAAGGATTTTTTATTAAATACGATCGATTATTTATTAGATGATAAAGGCCTAATCAACTTACGCAACAAATCTATTAAACTACAAACATTAGATAAACAACGTGCATATAAAGAGAAAACATTTTGGCAGTTTTTAAATATTGTAGTTCCTCTTGGTGTATTAGCTTTATTTGGTTTTGGTTTTAATTTTTGGAGGAAAAGGAAATATCAATAGTTATTAGGGGTTAGTTTGTTTGTTGTTTAGTAATTTACATCATTTTTTTCATCTCCCATTTTCCTTTTCCTAATTTATAAAACACCAATTTCCTATTCATTATACCTAATCTTAAACTTCTTTTAAATCTCCAAGTTCCTTCAATTGTATTTGTTTGATGATTTATTATTCCTTTATAATAAATGGGTTTATGTGGCTTTTGTTCCTCTACTCTTGTTCCGTCTGGATAAACAGTAGTTTTTACTGGCATTTTTTTTATAAAAGATATTTTAGTTTTCCTTACTGAACCAGATATTGTACCAACTCCTTTGGTTCCTCCCATTTCTACATTATCTAATACACTTCCTTTAATTTTTTCTTTATAAAAACTTGTTATTTCAATTTCAAACGGTGTTTTTTTATTTTTAAGTGCCTCAGAAACATTTCCTACAAACCAGTAACTACCTATCCATTTTCCTTTCATCTATTTTTTATTTAGTAATAATTACTAACACTCACCATCACAACAATTATCATCTTTTACTAATTTACAAGTAACAACTGCTAATAACGCCCCTAAAATTGGTGCTACCATATACAACCAAAGATCGGTAAATTTCCCAGATACTAAAGCTGGCGCTAAAGAACGAGCAGGATTCATTGATGCTTTTGTTATTGGTCCAGCAAACATTGCTTCTAATAGTACCACTCCTCCAATAGCAATTCCTGCCATAGTTCCCACTTCTTTACTTCCTGTAGAAACATTAATAATAGTAACCATTAAGAAGAATGTGAGTATTAATTCTAAAACAAAAGCTCTTAAAGCATCAGTTGAAGCTATTGTGGCTCCATAAAATTCACTTTCAGGAAATAAAAACCACAATACGCAACTTGCTGCTATTGCTCCTAATACTTGAAAAAAGATATATTTAGGCACTTCTGACCAAGGAAATTTTTTAGCATACGCAAAAGATATTGAAACTGCAGGATTAAAATGCGCTCCTGAAATTTCTCCGAAGGCATAAATCATTGCCATTACTATTAAACCCCAAGTAATTGCAATTCCTACATGACCTATTGAACCACCTGTTACTTCATTGATAGTCATTGCTCCTGTACCACAAAAAATAAGCGCAAAAGTTCCTATAAATTCCGATATATATTTTTTCATGTTTGCAAAGATACAATCTCGTATTTTAAGTTTTTGTTAACATTTATAACTTCTTTTAGCCGTAATTTTATCGAACAGAAAAATAAACTAATTTAATCATGAAAAAAGCATTTTTAAGTCTATTTGTAGCTACATTAACAGTTACAACTGTTAGTGCACAAGTTAAAACTCCGCAGCCTAGTCCTTCTGCTAAATTAGAGCAAAAAGTTGGGTTAACTGATGTTACTGTTGAATACTCTAGACCTGGTATGAAAGGAAGAAAAGTTTTTGGAAACTTAGTTCCTTTTGGAAAATTATGGAGAACAGGAGCTAATAAAAACACAATCGTTACCTTTAGTGAAGATGTTATGATTGGTGGTAAATCTTTGAAAAAAGGTGCTTATGCTATTTTTACAAAGCCTAATGCTTCTTCTTGGGAAGTTATCTTTTACAAGGATACTAATAACTGGGGTACTCCAAGAGAATTTAAAGATAGTAACGTTGCTTTAACAACTACTGTTAAAGTAGAAAAAATGCCAATGAAAATTGAATCATTTACTATTACTATTGATGATCTTAATAATGATTCTGCTGTAATAGGTATCTTATGGGAAAACGTTTATGCTGGTATTAAGTTTAATGTTCCAACTGATAAAACTGTTTCTTCTAATATTGATAAGGTAATGGCTGGACCTGCTTCTGGTGATTATTATGCTGCTGCTTCTTATTATTTAGAAGCTGGTAAAGATATTAATAAAGCTAAAATATGGATTGACAAGGCTGTTGATATGACTAAAGAAAAGCCTGCTTTTTGGGTGTTACGTAAACAATCTTTAATTCATGCAAAAGCTGGTGATAAAAAAGGTGCAATAAAAGCTGCTAAAGCTTCTTTAATGCATGCTGAAAAAGCTGGTAATGCAGATTATATAAAATTAAACAAAGACTCTCTAAAGGAATGGGGAGTCTAACCTGACTACTTAAAAGTTAAGTTAAAAGTAAAGAACTCGAATGTCATTGATATTCGGGTTTTTTTATATATTAAAGTTAAACCGATTTTTAAAATTACTAAACAACTTATTTATATAATTAGAGATTAATTTTATAATCCATTTTTATTTTATCCATTACTACATGTGTGTAAAAATGTTTCAAATTTGAATTATCCATTAAATAACTCTTTTGAAACTTCTCAAAATGAGCCATGTTTTTTGTTTGAACAATCAACACAAAATCATAAGTTCCCGTTACATAATAACATTGTACCACTTCATTACACTTACTCATTGTTGTTTTAAAATCTTCGATTGCTTTTGTATTTCCTTCGTATAAAATTACATCTACAATACAAGTTATTTCAAGACCTACAGATTCTGGTCTTATTATTGAAACATCTGCTTTAATAACATTGTTCTTTCTTAATTTTGTTATTCTTCTTTGAACAGCGCTTTGACTTAAACCAATCTCAAAACTTATCTCTAATGAAGTTAATTTATTATTCTTCTGTAACAGATTTAAAATCTCTTTATCAAACTTATCTATTTGATGCATATTTTACCCGTTTTAACGCCTAAAAATAAGCATTAATAGTTTTCGTTAAATAAAATTGCACAAATTAATCTTATCTTCTAATCTAATTTTGAGTTGTAATATTTTAAAATAAAAATATATGTTTGGCATTATTAATTTTGAAGCTTTTTTACTAGCTTCTTTACTCTTAAACTTAACTCCAGGAGCAGATACTATGTATATTCTTGGTAGAAGTATTTCACAAGGCAAAAAAGCGGGATTATTATCTGCTTTAGGAATCGCCTCAGGTGCTTTAGTACATTGCTTATTTGCTGCCTTAGGTTTATCTATTTTATTAGCTAAATCGGCTTTCGCTTTTCAAATTGTTAAATATGCAGGAGCTATTTATTTAATTTACTTAGGAATAAAAATGCTTCGTTCTTCTTCCAAACAATCTTTTGAATTTAAAAAAGAGCTTTCAGACATTAATTACAAGAAAATTTATATCTCTGGAATATTTACAAACATCTTAAATCCAAAAGTTGCTTTTTTCTTTCTAGCTTTTATTCCTCAATTTATTAATGAAGCTTATTCTACAAGTCCTACTCCTTTTATTATTTTAGGGTTAACTTTTGTAACTACAGGTACTATTTGGTGTTTAATTTTAGCATTATTTTCCTCTAAATTATCAAATAAAATCAGACAAAACTATCGTTTTAAAATATGGTTAGATAGAATTACTGGTAGCTTATTTATAGTCTTAGGTATTAAACTTGCTTTATCTAAAAAGTGATTAAAAATGAAATATGAAAATAACGAACAGTAATTTAAAAGATATACAGAATATTCAAAATTTATACACCGATGCTATTACTTATCAAAAAGAAAAAAAAGGATTGCCTTGGCCTACAATAGATAAAAAATTAATTGAACAAGAAATTTCTGAAAATAGACAATGGAAATTAATCATTGATGAAGAAATCGCGTGTATATGGATGACTACATTTAATGATCCTGAAATATGGCAACAAAAGAATGATGATCCTAGTGTATACATACATCGAATAGCTATGAATCCTAAATTTAGAGGTCACAATATTCTTTCTAAAGTTTTTGATTGGTCTAAAGATTATGCAATACAAAATCAAAAGTTTTTTTTACGTTTAGATATAGCAAGCATAAACCCAGGACTTATTACAGTTTATGTTAAAAATGGTTTTAAATTTATTGATATTCATGAAATGGGATTTTCTAAAAACCTCCCTTCTCATTATCACAATACGGCTGTTTGCCTTTTAGAAATGAAACTTTAATTTTTTATTTTAAAATTATTAGTATTGTAGTCAATATTAAAAATTGCAACATGTTTATATCAGAAATTAAAAGTTCATATGAAGAAGATATTTCTATTCTCATAAAACCAGATAATCATCCTTGGAGTTATTTATGTGAATGTGGAGATGCCAAAGCATTAAGTGTAAAAGAAATTCAGAATTGTAATGCTATATTCATAAGTCATACACACATAGATCACTTTGTTAATTTTGATGCAGTTATAAGACATCAAATAGGCATACAAAGAAGAGTTATTATTTGCGGACCAAAAGGAATTGCAAAACAAGTGCAATCTAGAATTAAAAGTTATACTTGGAATCTTATTAATGAAGATGCTATTGTTTATGAAATAAGAGAAATGATTTCTGAAAATAAATTTATTGTATATGAAATCACTTCTCCTGTTTGGGAATTGAAACAACTTAAAGAAGTTAATAGTGCTCTCATTTTTGAAGAAAAATCTTTTTCTGTTTCTGCAACACTTCTTGATCATAAAGTTCCAACTTTAGCTTATTTGTTTAAAGAAAAAGATACTTTAAAAATTGACTTAGATTTAAGTAACTTTAAAGGAGGTAAATGGATAAAAGATTTAAAAACTGCTTACGAACAACAAAATGTAAATACTACTATTACAATTAATGAAGAAAACTATATAGCTAAAGACTTATTTCATTTATTGCATATACAAAAAGGAGATTCTGTAGGTATTATTATGGATCATGCAGCTAATGAGGAAAATCATTTAAAAATTAAAAAACTTTTTTTTAAATGTAAAAAAGTATTCATCGAAAGTTTTTATAAAAATGAAGACAAGGAACTAGCCGTATTAAACTTTCATAGCTATGCAAATATGTCTGGAAAGATCATGAAAGAATGTGAAGTTGAAAATCCTATACCTGTCCATTTTTCAAGAAAATATACTGAGAATGAAGTTCAAGAATTGATTCAGGAATTTGAGATTGCAATAAAAAGCTAACTATTCTCTTTCTATCGCTAATCTTTCTTAAATAGTTGAATTAATGTTTTCATTTGTTCATACCCTTCTTTATGATTTTTTTTAGATAAATAATTAAAAATAACACCAAACAATTCAGGAGCTTTATTAATATCTATTACATATACATTTTTTTCATAAGGACTTACATTTATAAAACCAATTAATGTTTTACATTTAGGGCAATCGTGTGGATCAAAAAAATAAACTATTTTTTCACTATAAATATAATTGCAGTTTGGGCATGATAAACTTCCTTTTCTAGTAGAACTATTAAAAATATTATACCAATTATTTTCCATTATTAACTAATAAATATGCTTTTTATATTTTTTCTTTTATTACTTATATCTATAGGATTCAAATACTAATAAGCAGTTGAAACAAATACACGGAACAGCAACTTCATAATATGTTTATAAATTACCTTCTTCTTTTTTTACTCTCCAAAAGTCTTCTTTCCAATTTTTATAAAATTGATCATATTTAATTCCTTCATTAAGATCGTCTTCAAGTTTACTCATCAAAACTAAATCTCTAACAAAGTCAAAAATATTTGCCGAAATTTTATATACTTCCTGAGACATACTTTGAAGTAAAATACAATCTCTTTCACCATCTTTAGTACCTAAAAGTACTGCACCTCCATGACCACACATTGCAATTGGTAAATGACCAGCTTCTTTCCAATCATCATCACCATCAAATCCAGAAATTGTACCTTCTAAAGTATGAAAATTATCAAACATCACTTCATCTTCATCTTTTTTATATCCTTCAGGATAATAAACGACTCCCGCACAATATTGTTCTATATTATCTCCATAGATATATCTTGTATTATTCTGTACCTGAGACACATCAAAAATTTCTGAAAATTTCTTAAATACTGGAGGAAGTTTAACATTGTACTTCATCTCAATTTCAGAAATCAAAACCATTTCATTCATAGGTCTGGTTCTCAATAATTCAAATCCTCTTTTTAAAATTTTATATTTCATGTTTAATTATTAATTAAAAATAGATAGCAGGAAAAAATCTCTAATTACTTGTAGTTTTATCTATCAATTACTTTCTATTTCCTCATTTTTTTCTAAATAATAAATACATTATTAAATTTCATTTCTCTTTACTTTTTATATAATTCTTCATTTTTAAATTATCCGTAAATATAAAAAACCTCGCTAATTTTAAAACTAGCGAGGTTTTTTTTATATTATTAATTACAATTATTCGTCTGATCCTATATTATCTATAGTTTCCTTTTCTTCTAGTTCTTTGTTATTAAAAACACCTACTAAAATAAACATTAAGATCAAATAAATTACATGATAAATGTTTAACGAATCTCCTTGATTTAAATCAAAAACAACCTTAACCATTCCTAAAGTTATAAGTCCTAAGATCAACTTTGTTTTTGTATTGGTAGACTTAAACTCTATAAGCGACGATATATACACGACTAAAACAGCTCCTAAAAAGTTTAACCATAAATAACTAATTATAGGATCTAAACCTTGTTGTTCTAATCTAAATATTCCAAAATAATAAATTAAACATATAATTGCTTGTGTAATTACAGCTCCAATAAAAACTGCATTTGACTTTATAAACTTTAAGAAAAATGCTAATAAGAAAATTCCTAGTACATTACCATAAAATATAGATCCGATAATATTTACTAATTGAATTAAATTATCAAATAAATTGGCGACACAGGCGACTAGAATAGCTAGAACACCCCAACCTAATGTAAACCATTTAGACATGGTAACATAATGTTGATCACTTTTCTCTTCTTTTTGATTTCTTTTATATAAATCTATTGCCGTTGTAGAAGCCAACGCATTTAGCTCTGATGCTGTAGAAGACATTGCGGCAGATAAAATTACAGCTAACAATAAACCTATTAATCCTTTTGGTAGATTATGTAGAATAAAATGAATAAAAACATAATCTTTATCATTGGTTTCTACTTCAGTTTCTGTCTTTTCTATAATAATTTTTGCTTCTCCTTTTAATACTTTGTCCTTTTCGTTAAGCTCTTGTAGTTTTATTTTATTTTCTGGAGTTAATCCAGAAAAAATTAATGTCTTTTTTTGAGCCTCTATTTCTTTATGCTTATTTTCTAAATCTTTGTATTCTTGAGCAAATTCAGAATTAATAACGGCTTCTTGTGCTTTCGGATTAAAATTTAATGGTGATGCATTAAACTGATAAAAAACAAATACCATTACTCCTACTAATAAAATAAAGAATTGCATCGGTACTTTTAATAATCCATTAAAAATAAGTCCTAATTGACTTTCTCTAACTGATTTTCCTGATAAGTAACGTTGTACTTGACTTTGATCTGTTCCGAAATAAGAAAGCATTAAAAACGTTCCTCCTAGAATACCTGTCCAAACCGTATAACGGTTATTTAAATCTAAAGAGAAATCTAACACTTTCATTTTATCACTTGCTCCTGCTATTTCTAATGCTTTAGAAAAAGTAATTCCGTCTGGTAAGTATTGTAAAATTAAATAAAAGGCAATAAACATTCCTGAGAAAATGATTGCCATTTGTTGTTTTTGAGTAACACTAACGGCTTTTGTACCTCCGCTAACTGTGTACACAATTACTAAAAAACCTATAATTATATTTAAGGTTATTAAATCCCATCCTAAAACAGCTGATAATATAATTGCTGGCGCAAAAATGGTAATACCAGCAGCTAAACCTCTTTGAATTAAGAAAAGAATTGCTGTTAATGTTCGTGTTTTTAAATCGAACCTACTTTCTAAGTATTCGTAGGCCGTATATACATTCAGTTTATGGTAAATAGGTATAAATACTAAGCAAATGATAACCATTGCTATAGGTAAACCGAAGTAAAATTGAACAAAGCCCATTCCACTATGAAAAGCTTGCCCTGGTGTAGATAAAAAAGTGATGGCACTAGCTTGAGTTGCCATTACCGACAAACCAATGGTCCACCACTTTGTATCATTTCCTCCTTTTATATATTCTTCTACATTTTTGCTTCCTCTTGTTTTCCAAGCTCCGTAAAATACGATAGACAATAATGTAATTGAAAGTACAATCCAATCTAAACTTTGCATGAGTTATTTAGTATATATGTTTGTAATAAAATAAAAGAAGACAATGTACACTAAATTTGCTAATAGGACTACCGTGTATTCCTTTTTCCATACATACTTTTTACTCATAATTATCGTTTATTTTAGTTGTTAGTTGGTTTTTTAAAAAAATCATCTGCTAATGGTGCCTGGCTAACTAATGCTGATGAAAACTGAGTTGGTTCACGAGCTGGTTCAGATGGCATACCTTTATCATCTTTTTTATACCAAGTTAGAGATTTTGGCAACAAGAAACCGTTAACATTTTCCCAATCATTATATCTAATTATGTTAAATTTATCTGTTGGTTTTTTAGAATTATAAGTAACAGAATAACCTAACCATTCCATTTGTTTAGTTTCTGGGTGATAAAAAACATAATAATTATCATCTGGCGAAGCTCCTATGTTTGCATTATATGAAATTTTAATTCCTGGATATGTTGTTCCTTCAAATTCTATTGGTTTAGCTTCTGAATACACAATTCCATCATCTGCCAATACAAAAGGCATTGCATAAAAATAGAAATATAAATTGTAGTAAAATTCTGGGTTACCTTTAAATGCTGTACTGTCTTTTTGACTTACCCATGCTTCTTTACCATCATACCCTAAAGAATATTTTTCGGCAGTAATAAGTGCTTTTCTAGATTTTAAAGCTGTTGTATGTTCTTGTCCATTAACTTTATATGACACAAAACTAGATTTTCTCCAAGCATCAATACCTCCATGTTTTTTTAGGACTTCTCCTAATACTTTTGGAAAAGTATCTTCTTTTTTTACTTCCTCTTTAGTTTCTTTTGGAGTTTCTTTTGGAGTTTCTTTTTTAGACTCTTCTTTACATGCTATAACTATAGAAGATAACATGATTAATAAAATTAGTTTTTTCATTATTTAATTGATTTAACTCACTAAGTCGAAATTTAAATACAAACTTACAAAGTTTAATAAAAAATCATAAAAAAACAAACCGCATCTATTTAAAACAGAAGAAAGCAATAAGCCCAAAATCTTTTCGTTAATTACAAAAATCAACAATAAAAATCAACTTAGATAATCCCAAGAAATGAACAAATCATTATTTAAAATCGCTTTAACACTTATTAGTTTTTTTAGCGCAACTTACCTTATTCAATCACAAACAATTCAAACTGAACAAAAAGCTGATTCTACTCAAATCGATCAAATTATAAAATGGACGAAAGATGGTGTAACCACTAAAATCACTTTTGCTCCTGGAACATATGAATTTGAAGTTCCTTTAGAAATTAGAAATGAAAACCTGATTTTAATAGGTAATGGTATCGATAATACAATTCTTAAACTAACAAAAGATAAAGGTACTTTTATAAATGCTTTTTCCAACAATGTATCTGTAAAACATTTAACTATAGATGGAGCTTTTAAACAATCAAAATTTGGTAATGCTCTTTTTAAATTCAATAAAAGTAAAGACCATAATTTTTTTCATGTAAAATTTACAAATACGCATAGAGACGCTATCAATACTGTTTCTGGATGGCCTACGGAAGGTTTACGCGTTAAAGATTGTGTGTTTTCTAATATTGAAACTTTTTGTATTCATATTTTTAATAGAAATACAAACAAAAGAAATGGTCAAGTAATTACTTCTGTTGAAAAAATTATAATAGAAAATACGGTCTTTGAAGAAGGATATCAAAATGCTATTGCTTCTGATAATGGAAACGATAGAGAGAATGATGGCACTAAAGATGCAGATGGAAAACTGATAGGTAGAAGATTTACTGAAAGTACTAGTTTAAATGGTACCATTATACGAAATTGTATTTTTAAACCTTCAAAACAATTTCATATTGGAATGGTTCAGACAAAAGATGTTATTATTAAAAATAATGATTTTCAAGGAATGACAGATGATGCATCTGGTGGTTCGCAACCCTTACATTTTGAACAGTTTTCTCAAAATATTCAGATTTACAATAACACTTTCTCTATGAATACTACCGTGCCTAAAGCTTATTCTTGTATTCACTTTAGAGGAACTGAAGGACATGTAAGAGCTTCTCAAGAACAACCTAGTAACACTTATACTACGTGGAAATACTTTATTAATGGTGGTCCAGAGAGACGTGCTGACACTAAATGCTCAGCAAATGGACATAAAAATAGATTATGTAAAAGAGATGTACACGCATATGGTCCAAGAAACATATTTATTGCTGGTAATACTTTTAATGCCTCTAGTAAATTTAAAAATTATGTATTTGTAAATGAGGGTGAAAATATTCAATTAGGTATTAGAAAGAATGGAACTATTTCTTTAAATGATTTTCAAGGTGATGAGTCACTAAAAAAAATAGCTTTAAGTGGAAATGATGAAGGTACCTGTAAAGTAAAAATCGTTAAAGGTCAAAAAGTAACTATGAACAATATATCACTGGATGATGTTACCTTTGATTTAGAAAACTGTATTGATAGAAATCCTATTAAGTTCATAAGTTCACGACTTTTTTCTACAAATAATACCCCTTTATCTGATACAACTCCTGTATTTATTCCTAATCCAGCTTCAGAAAGAATACAAATAAACCTACCTAGTGAAACTTATACAGTACTTATTTCTAATTTATCTGGAAAACCTGTTAAAAGTGTACATAAAAATTCATCTTCTACCAATGATTACATTAGTTTACACGGTATAAAACCTGGAATATATGCCTTGATTTTATATACTACTGGTAATAAAACTGTACAAAAACTTATCATACAGTAAATTTATTAAAAATATCAAAATACATTGTTTTTATAGAAACCAAGAATATGAATTCTTGGTTTCTTATTTAGAGTCAACTTCATCAATAATAACACTTGTTAATACTCCTCGTCTGTAAGTGTTTTCATAAAAGCAATTATAGAAGCTATTTCTTCTTCAGATAATTCTAAATTATCGAATGGTAATGTTTGATATTCATTATGAAAACCTAAACCATTTCCTCCTCCTTTATTATAAAAATCCATTACTTCTTCTAAAGTATTATAAACACCATTATGCATGTAAGGTGCTGTTTTTTCTATATTTCTTATAGTAGGTGTTTTAAAAAAATGTTTACGCTCTTCAGTTTTAAATAAATTATACCTACCTAAATCATCACTTAAAGCCGTTTTCTCTAGATTGGGAACCCCAATAGCCTCTAATTCTGTATCATTAAAATCTGGAGGAACAGTTCCATTAAATACTGGTGCAAAATGACAAGTAGCACACAAAGCTTTTCCCATAAACAAATTAAAACCTTTTTCTTCCTCTTGAGTTAATGTGTTTTCTTCACCTCTAATATTTTTATCAAACTTAGAGTTAAAATTATTCAAGGTTCTTATATAGGTAGCTATTGCATGTCTAATATTAAAATCTGTTCTTTTATTTTTATATAAAGTTTCTATTTGTTTTTTATATTTTTTAATATTCATGACTCTACTTATTACAGAATCCATCGTCATATTAAACTCATTATGGTTTTTTACTACTCCAACAACTTGTCCTTCTAAGCTACCTGCTCTAGAATCCATAAAAAAACCTTTTTGATACGCAGCATACGTAACTGTAGGTGTATTACGTGTTTGGTTTTTATCAAAAGTTCTCTTACCATCTGTAAATGCTAATTCTTTAATATGACAAGTAGCACACGCCATATTATAATCTTTAGAAAGTGATTTATCATTGAACAACTCTTCTCCTAAAATCATTTTCTCTTCTATCTGAGTAGTATCACTTAAATAATCTGTAAAATAATCTTGATTCAGCATTTCTTTAGAAAAAACAGAAGTAAATTCATGAGATAATGCCATTTCAAATGGAAATTTCACTTTCCAATCTTTTTGTATTTTCAATAGAACAGCTAATTGATTAGCTATTTGCGTTTTTATAAAACTAAATCTATTAAAAGAATCAAAATCATGATTTAGTTTTTGCTGTGCAGTTTCTATTAATTTTACAAACTCATTTAATAATGATTTAGAGGTAAAGTTTCCTTCTTTTAATTTAATAATATCTATTAATGTTTTATAAGCGTAACTACTTTCTTTTAAAGATTGATTTAAAACTGGAGAATCAAATCCTGTAATACCAGTAGTGGCTATCCTAATTATTTCAGATCGAAGTAACCAAATAATATGATAATCATTTAATTTTAACAAAACATTCTTTCTAATTAGCTTTAAACGATTGCTAGTAACAGCAATTGCTTTATTTAAAACTTTTACATCTAAGGGTTCTTCATATAACGTTTCTTCTATTACTTGAAAACCTATTGGCTTTAATACTCTTGTATCTCTACTTACTTCACCTTTAACAATAACAATGTTTGGTGCATTTAAAGATTTATAATTGTCCTTATCAGTATACCCTAAAATAGGCTCTAATAATTTAAAAAATTTCCTAGCTAAAGCATAATGTTCTTTTTGTTTATTTATTGGTTTCCCTTTAATACTATCTAAATTAGTTATAGTATTGGTAAGATATTTTAAATATAATTTTTCTATCTCCTCGCTTCCATTTTTGTTTATAGATTTATACTCCTTTTCATTCTTATTTTTACAACCTATTGCTAAAAGCAAAAGACATACACAAAGGTATGTCTTAGCTTGACTTAATATTTTAGTCATGTTTTTTATCTTTCTAATCCTGTAATTGTGTATAAAACAGATCCTTCTTTTCTAGATCCACTAGGAAAGTTTGCTGTTGGATCTGTAAATGATGAAACGTCTGTAGGTTCCCATCCATGATTCTGAGTCATTATTAAAAATGTATTTTCTCCATTTTTAACAATATCAGTAACATCAATCATACCTGTAATTTCCCAAGCACTTGTAAGGTTACCATATCCTTTAGTAGATGCTTCAGTTTGATCACACTCTACAACTACTTTTAAATCACCTGTTGCAAAATTATATTGATACATTCTAGCGTAATGCGTTTTACCAGCTGTTGTAGGTGAAATAGCTGGATCTTCTTGAATATATGCGTAGTTTTCTGTAACTAAGATGTTATCTGGTGATAAAAACTGTTCTGCCTTACCGCCTACTACATCTCCATCTAATACACATGTAATTTTTCCGGCTCCATCAGGATTTGTATCATTTAAAACTACTTTATAAATACGTCCCGAGATAGTTCCTTTACCAACTAAATCTGTTTTGTTTCTTCCTGTAACTGCAAAGTATAATTCTCTATTATTAGCAGCAGAACCCCTTCTCCAATCAATATCTTCTAAACGTGAGAATCCCATTACCCCTTTTGCCTTAGCTTCTGCATCTAGTGCATCTTTTTCTCTTTCAACTAATTCTACAAATTCCACATCATACTCTACTCCTTCTAACATATTTACTTCATAAGTAATACCAGGACTAGTTACCTTTAAACCATATAATTTACCACTTGTTAAATCTCCAGGTCTACTTGAATAATACATTCCTAATTGACCAGATGGAACTGAATTATCTGAATGATCATCTCCAATAAAGACTACGGTTTTACCTGGATATGCATCTTTACCTAATGCAACTGCATTTTCAGTAGACCATTGCCCTAAAGCTGGTAATAAAGTAGCACTATCTGCTCCTTGAGCTGATTTGTATGGATTGGTAGCAAAAACTCCTTTAGATGCTCCTCCCCATTCTCCTCCTGAAAGGTATAAAGGTCCGAAACCATGTTCTTCTGGAGTAATTAAAGAACCAGAACATTGTGCTGTATAAGCAGTAGCAGAAGCATTTACTATATATTCACCGTGAGCTGGCATAAGATCACTAGTTAATCTAATTCTAGCAATAGAATAATCTGCTTCAATATTGTTTATTAAAGTAAAAGTACCATCATCTTCTGCTAATAAACCTGCACCATCTGCCATAGATCCATATACAAAATCTGGAGCTCCTGGTATTTTATCTTCTGATGATAAAATAGGAGTTATTTTTATAGATGAAAAATCTCCTGTGGCTTTTAAAAAGTTTGGCGT
>CALISK010000087.1 GCA_938041625.1 uncultured Tenacibaculum sp.
AATGATGTTTTATTAGAAAAAGCGGTTAGAGAACAAATAGAATTTATGGAAAGTATTCATCCAGATTGGATATTTTTAGTAAAATACGGTATATAAAAAATATGAGTTACAGTATATGTTTAAGAAATAATCAGTTTGATAGTTATTATTTCCCTTTTTCGGGAAATGATACTTATGATGATTTTTGGGAAAGAATGATAAAAAAATTTAACTTAAAAATGGTTGGATTAATAGGTGTGTCATTTGATGAACAAATGTATAAAGAGTTTTTTAAAGAGATGCATGATGTGAAAAAATATCTTGAAAGCTTATCAGATAATGAAGATAATGATAAAGGACATTTAGAACGGATCAACTTTATTCTTGAGAGATTAAAAGAAAAAAAAGATAAATATAAATATTTGAGTATTGAATAAATAGTTTAATATGAAAATAACAACTAAAGTAAATATAGGAGCAGATAAACTTATACTTAAAAATATACATGAAGTAGAAAAATTCTTACTAGAAGATTTAAATGTTTTTAGAAAACACGAAATTACTAGTATTTTAATAGAGTATAATGATAAACATTTTTATATCTACCAACAATGAATAAGAGAGATTTTAATAGGTTTTTTTCTTACAGTAATACCTAATATTGTATATAAAACAACTCCATATGATTTTTTGGACATTATACAGATTAGTCCATGTGGTCAAGAAAAAATTAAGTATACGATTGATCATACTAATAATGATTTAGATGTTGTCTTAAAATATGAACCTAGTATTTATGATGCTTTAGAAGAAGATGATTATTATGTTACGAATGGCTATGATATAGAGATAATTCTTCCTAAAAAAAAGTTTGGTGTTCCTTTTGAATCGTTTCGAATAAAGCCAGAGATGATAAAAAATTTAAAAGAGTATTAATCATAAAAATAAATCATTTACACATAACCTATTTAAGTAATGAATAATTATATTTTTGAGAAAATAGATACAAGTTATGGAACAATGAGTCCTGAAGAAGTAATTTATGATTACGGTGTAAATTACGACTGTTTAGAAGAAAATGAGAAATCTCTTTTTAATATAGCATGGCATGGATGGACTGTTAAAGAAATTCAAACAATAATAGATAACGCTAAGAAAATAATAAACAAAGAGGTTTATGATTATACAGTTCCTGGTAGTGAATTAGCTATTTCAGTAGATAAGGATTATGTCTATTTCTTTGATTGGAGAACTTCAGAAGAAGAGGAAGAATTTAGCTGGGAATTTGTTAAGTTCATTAATTTTATGGAAGCTTTTAAAATTTTTGTAAGAGATAATGAATAGTTTTTATACCATCATTTTTTAGTAAATGAAGGTATTATGAATTTATTATATAAATAATAAAATATAAAACTACAGCAGTAACAGGCTGTAGTTTTATTGTTTTAAGAATAGATACAATCAATGAGTTTTTTAATATTTAGGAGATGTACTATTTTTTTTCAATTCAATCAAAAATATAAGAGATAATTAGCTGAATTTTTTTCTCGTCTTTTCAGTAGAATAAATAAAGAAAAGTATTTTGCCTAAAGGTAAATTTATAAGTTTGTTAGTACACATATTTTATTTAAATATGAGTTAAAGGAAGAGAAAAATATGCTAGATAACACAAGAGAAACAGTTAAAATAAATGCTTTCAGTTTGGCTATAGAAGAGCAAGCACCTCATGAAACAAAAAAGTATGTTGCACAACGTATTCAGAAAGCTACTGAAGAAGTATTATTGAAAATAGAAAAAAGGAAAGAGTTAGAAGCATATTTAAATGGGGACGTATCAGTTTCAGAGAAAATCAATGTAATTCCTACAGTAAATACACTAAGTTCTGATAATCATATTAATTCAGAAATTATAATAAGAAATAATACTTTAAGTACTAAAAATACAAATGTTTCTAATTTTGAACAAAGCGTAACTATTTCAGGTAATAATAGAGGTTTAAAAACTACAAATGAGAGTAATACTTTAAATGGAAGGAGTATTAATGTTTTAGATAATCAACAAAGTATAGTTAACTCAGGCAATAATAGTCTTTTAAAAACTACTGATGCTATTAACACTAATATTTATAACATCAATCTAAATAATAGTGAGGGCTTAGGTTTTGAAAAGAAGAAATTATTGGAAATAGGGAATGATCGAGGTAGAGATCCTATTATTGAAGCAATTAAGCAAAAAATAAAGACTATTAATTATTTATTAGAAAAAAGACCAGAAAATGATAGTCTTTTAGAAGATAAAAATTATTGGGTTGATGTTTTAAGAGGATTAAATAATGGATTAAAATATTCTGAAATTTATGATCAACCTACTCATGAAAGATTTAAAGATTTTTACTACGATTTTTTAACCTTTCATCCAATAGTTGATGATTTAAAATCGATATACTGGGAAGGGGTTAGCGAAAAAATGATAAAAGTTATTCAAAATAATTTATTAAAAAAATCGAAGGCTGATTCTTACTGGGAATTTTTAATAAAGAAATTGAGAAACATAAATGTAGATGTTTTACAATTGTTTTTAGATCATGAAGAGTTATTTTTTATACTACAAGAAGCGTTAAATTTATATGATTTACCGCAATCAATAAATATTTATACAAAAACTAAAGTTTATCCTAAGTTATTCACAAGTAATATTTATGCTAGTATAGGTAGAAAAGAAATTTATGGAAAATTAAAGGGATTAGAATTAGTCTATGATAATGATGGTGCTAGTTTACTACAAAAAATAGAAGAAGTTGAGTTATATACGAAAGGAGAAAGAATAAAGAAAAAAGATGGTAAATATCCAGTTTTATTTGAAGGGCAATGGTATGATAAAGATAGAATTAATAATCCAACGAATCCTAATTCAACATTTTGGAAAGCATCCGTTTATAATGTAGAATATAACAAAGCATACTTATATAGAACAATAGCACAGCGTCATGCATTTTATAAGTTTGCAGATGCTTATTTGAAATCGAAAGGAGTTATAAGTGAATGGTTTGATGCAGCAGCAAAGGTAACTATAAATGATTTGTTTACAGCAGAGGTTACTGTTGGAGCAGCATCAAAAGGATCATTTACATCTTATTTCCTTTCTGGTGATACTAAAGATTTTCTTAGAGGAGGAAACAAGTTTTTGCTTCCTTATAATATGAAAAATGTTAAAGCTCTTATTGAAGGAAAAGGAACTATTAATTTAAATTTTACAGATGCTAATGGAAAGCAACAAACTTTTGAAGGATTTACAAAGAAACAACTTGATTTTAAATTAGTAGAGCTTGAACAAACTTTAGTACAAGAGTATATTAATAAATACGTTAAAGACAATAAAACTGATAGTCGTTTTGTTAAGTTTTTAGAGAAATATAACATAAAAGATACTCCACAAGAAAATTTACAAGATATTCTTGATGAAATCAATGGATTATTTAAAGGAAAAATTGTAAAAGAAGGAAAAGACATAACGCCATACATTACAAGTAAAATAGATAAAATAGTTAATGAAGTAGTACCATTTGTAGATGATTTTCATATTGAAGATTTTAGTTTTATAGCCGAAGATATTACTGAACTTATCATTGAAAAACATTTTGTTGATGATAAAGGGAAAATATATTTTGATTTTAAGAATTATGAGCACAGAGTAAAGTTAGGGAAATTGATGGTAGAGAAATTATACTATCAACGTTATAGAGATACTATAGCGAATAAATTAGAACTTGTAAGACAAAAGCCAAAAGATTTTATTGTAGATGTTCCTAAGAAATTTAAAGATTATGTGAAATTTCAAATTCCTGAAAAAAGACTGTTTTTAAAAGATTATTATGAAGAACTAAAAAGTGATTTAGAAAGAATTGATAGAATCATAATAAATCATAAAGATCATGATATTTTTGATGCAGAATTTATTGAAGAAAAACTAAAATTAGCTTATCAAACTTTTATAAAAACTTGGCAAAAGAATAATCCAGAATTTATGGATGATATAGAGGTGTTTTATGAAAACCTTATAAAAGATTATGAAGCTTTTAAAATAAAAGCTAAAGAAGCACTTCAAAATGTAAAAGAATTACCTGAAGCAATGCAACAAGATGTAATAAATGCTATTGATGAAATTTTTAAATATCAAGAATATAATATTTCGTTATTAAAAGAAACTAAAGAAAAATTTAGAAAAATAGAAGAAACTTTTAATGAAGGCAAGAAACTTTTTAAAAGTAAAATACAAGAAGTAAAAAAAATAAAAAACAAATACTTAACTAAAGAAAAAATAGTGAAAACAGCATTAGATACTGGGGCATTGATGTTAGAAGATTTAGCAAAAGAAATATACCCAGATATTGTAAATATAAGAGGGAATGATGAAGGAATAAAACAGGAGTTATTTAAAACGAGTGCAGAAGCAACAGTAGCTATTTTAATTTATGAGTTTTTAAAAGGAGAAGGTAAATCACTTCGTAAATTTGATTATAATACACATCCTTTTGCTAAAGAAATGTTTCAAGGCAGAATTTTAGAGGAAATAATTAAAGAAGTAGTAGATCTTATGGAGCGAGACAACCATGATTTTAGAAATTTAAATGATAGTAAAAATTATCAAGTAAAATTAGAATTTAGTCCAAATATATCATTAGGGAAAAAAGTAATGATGGATTATAAAAATACTTCAATACAAGAAAAAATTAAATTGATAAGAGGGTTAATAGAGTCGGTAGATAAACATTTAAACTCTAATTGGACTCAATTATTTGTAGGAGGTAGTTTGGCATACGTATATATTAAAAATAAAGAAGTACATATTAAAATAGAAAACACTACTGGAAGAAAGTCTTTTGCTTTACATTTGGTTGAAAATATAAAATCAAATAAAAAAAGTAAACGTCCTAAAATGTCTGATATTAAACAAGAAATTTATTTTTCATTTAAATTGCCTTAAATAATAGATTATGAAAGTATTAAATATGTTTTTTTTTGTTATTCCGATATTATTTATAATATCATGTGAATTTCCAGATTGTAGTAATGTACCTGATGTGTATTATGATTTATATGATGATACTGTAACCCATTATGTAGAATTAAATAAAAATGCCACTTTTTTACACTATTACGAAAAAGAAGGAAAGAAATATTCGCATACTGGAAAATGGAAGATTCACGACGATGGTTGTGTTGTAGAATTAGATAATTGGATTATATATAGCGAAAAAGAAATAGAAAATATTGGAGGCTTTGGAGGTTTAAAATTTGGTAGCTTAATGGGGAATAAATTGTTTTGGCCTTACGAAAATAGTTTAGAAGAAAACCCTGATACTTATTTAAAAGGATTTACAAGAAAATCTTATATAAAAACATTTAAGAAATTATTAGAGAAAGCACGTATAAAGGATAGTTTATATTGGGCAGATACAGATACGTTATATTATAAAACGGGAGAAATTAAAGAAATAGGAAAAAAGGTTATTCCATATGGTGATAATGAAATACCAAGAAAAAAAGGTCCTTGGAGAGAATTTTATAAGAGTGGTTCTTTAAAAGGAGAAGGGGATAGTAACCCAAGTAAAAATTATATTTGGAGATATTTTTATGAATCAGGAGAGTTAAAATCAGTAGGCAATTATGAAGGTGGTATGAAAGTAGGTCCTTGGGAGTATTATTATAAAAATGGAGTAGTTAAAGAAAAAGGGATATACATATATACATATAATGATAGCCTACAATTTGAAAAGAAAAGAGGAAGATGGAAATATTATAATAGTAAAGGGCAATTTATACGAGTGAAAAAATATAAAAGTGTTGAAAAAAGTTTAGATAGTCTTTATAATACGCGAGATTGGAATGGTGTAGATGTTGATTTAGTTAAACACGCTAAAGAAACTAAAGAACGTTGGTGCACTCCTATGAAAGAGTATAAAAAAGGTTTGAGAATACAAGATTCTATAGAGAAGTTAAAAAGTAATTAAAATATAAGAAGTAATGATTTATTAAATACTAATAAAATTACTCAATTACGTTATACGGAAGTCATATTTATTTTTTTACATAAAAAAATAAAAAGGCAAACTTTTTGCAGTAGTAAAAAGCAATAATTAAAAACTAAAAAATGAAACTAATAAGCGTTATAACTATCATGTGCATGTCATTTTTTATGACAACTTCAGATGAAAAAGAAATTATAGAATCTATAACAAAAATAGACACCTGTAAATTTGAAGGGAAAAAATTATATGGTAAAATAAAATTAGTAGAAAACCAATATGATGCAGATGTAAAAGTGAAAATAGTGAATGCTTTTCCAGATTTAAAAGTAAAGTTTGTAGAAAATTTTGCAGATGAATGT
>CALISK010000088.1 GCA_938041625.1 uncultured Tenacibaculum sp.
TAAAGCTAAAAAAAATGCAATTACTCAACAATCTATAATTCAAGGCATCACTCAGGATGAAAAAAATTAGACAGCATTAAGTTTAGTCATTTTAGTTACAGATTAAAATGTTTAGATGAAGATACTTTTAATGATTTTATTTTTAAAAATAAATTTTCTATAAAAATTAAAGATAATTTTTATACTCAAAAAAATATAATACTCCTCAAAGAAAAAGAAATAAAAGAAACCTTTAAAGATTTTATACACATCGGTTGGAAAAATTTTTACAAAAATTTGGAGAAGAAACACAAGGGGTATTAACCTTATCTAGAATAGGCTACAATAATAAAAAAACAGAGCGATGATTTATTATTCAAATCAATCTAATTCAACTAGTGGTTCAGGTTATATTATGATATTAGAAAAGATTAATAGTAAATGGAAAATATGTTCATCTACTATGGTCTGGATTTCTTAAAATGTATTATGTTCAACTCAAAATTTGGAGTATTTTAACTAAGTTCTTAATAAGAAAGTTTATTATTTTTAATTCCTTTACTAACCTTAGTAAACAATTAACTCTATACCTAAAATTGAACCTAAATAAATTATGAATAACTTATACAATCAATCTGATGTAAGAGCGATTTTAAAACGGGTTGAAAAGCTTACTCCAAATGCTGAAAGAAAGTGGGGTAAAATGAATGTGTCTCAAATGTTAGCACATTTAAATGCTTTTCTTGAAGTTGGGTTAAATATTAATTTCCCAAAAAGAATGTTCATTGGAAGAATTTTAGGTAGATTTTTTAAATCCTACTATATAAATAAAAAACAATTTCCAAAAAATTCACCAACAGGCAAAAATTTTATTTTCAATGATAAAAAAGATTTTGAAAATGAAAAGAATAAAACTATGCGTCTTATTAAAGAGTTTTATAAAAATGGGCCAGAACAATGCACTAAACAACCTCACCAATTCTTTGGTAATTTAACGCCTAATGAGTGGGCAATTGCACAATGGAAACATTTTGACCATCATTTAAGACAATTTAATTGTTAAATTAACCAAAATGTCTTTGTTCATCCATAAATTCTGTTAAATATATAATTTGTCCTTTAAGAGAATAATAAAATATTTATATTTATCTAAGCTATAAACTGAAACGTTAGTGCTTCTCTTCTGTCCTGACTTTCTTACACTAATCTCTACACCTTTTATTATGAAAAAAAACATAGCAGTCTTAACAATTTTAGTATTGTGTGTTTATCCACTTTGTTACGGGCAAGGTACTTACAGTTATTCTCAACCAAAAGAACTTAGAGATGGATGGAAAACAGAAAATCTAAAATCACAGAATGTAGACACAACACTTATTTATAAAGCATTCAACCAAATTAAAAACAGAAAAAATAAAATACATAGTGTTTTATTAATAAAAAATGGTAAACTCATTATTGAGGAGTATTTTAAAGAACATTCAGTAAATAAACCTCACGATCTTCGTTCTACCACAAAAAGTATAAGGTCAATTTTATTAGGAATTGCAATTGACAAAGGTTTTATTAAAGACATCAACGACCCAATATCAAAATATCTTAAAAACCCAGTACCAAAAAAAAATCTTGATAAAAGAAAAAATAACATTACCATTAAAAACCTCTTAACAATGTCTAGCGGACTTGATTGTAATGATTGGGATAAAAAATCAAAAGGACAAGAAGACAGAGTTTATAGGAAAAAAGACTGGCTTCAATACACTCTTAACCTACCAATGATTAATAACCCAGGAGAAGTCTCAAATTACTGTTCAATGGGCGTAGTTTTAATCGCTGAAATAATAAGTCAAGCTTCAGGAATTACAATTGACAAATTTGCTGAGGAATTTTTATTTAAACCTATGGGAATTCATAATATAAATTGGGGACATACTTCGAACAAAGAAATTATACCCTCTGGAAAAAGGTTATATATGACCTCTAGAGACATGGCAAAAATTGGACAATTGCTACTCAATAAAGGGCTATGGAATGGAAAACAGATTGTTTCTAAAAACTGGATTGAAGAATCTACTACACCAAAAACGAAAATTACAGGAATAGATTATTGTTATCTTTGGTGGAACATTCCTTTTAAAGTAAATAATAAAATTATTATTTCTAAAATTGCAACTGGAAATGGAGGTCAATATATTATGATTTTTCCAGAGTTAGATATGGTTGCCGTATTTACTGGAGGTGCTTATAATTCTCAAGAAGATAAATTACCTTTTGCAATGTTAAACGATATATTCCTTCCTACATTTAGCAAAGAAAAATAACATACTTTAAATCTAAAAATAAAGTATATTTATCCATAAAAAAATAGCTTAAACTGAAACTTAAAATATGGATTTAAAAAACCCTTTTACATTTTTTCCAATACTAATAGTATCTAATATTATAGCATATATACTAACGATTCTTATCAGTAAATTATGGGATAAAACATATAATTATAAAGGAGTTTTCCTTAAAAAAGAAATAATAGGGTCTATATATGTATTATGCATAAATATTATAATAGGAATACCTGGATATATTCTTTGGATTAAAGGAATAATAAATTTTTCTAAATCTAGTATCTGGTTTTCTTTTATTAGTATATTCTTGTTAATGGATTTTTTCTTATACATTTTACATTATTTATCTCATAAAATTGAGCTATTAAACAAAATTCACTCAAAACACCATGAACATACAAATAGCTTTAATCCAGTCAGTTTATATCATATGTCTCCTTGGGAATCTATCTTTTTTGGAATATTACTAACAATGATTACTATTCTATTTAAGTTTAATCTTTATGGTTTTATTTTATTCATAATTTTCAACTGGTTATATGGGGTAATGACACATTTAAATAGTAATTCATCTAAACCTTATTTATTTACCTTTACTACTAACACATTTCATAAAACTCATCATAAAGTGAATAATAAAAATTTTGGCTTTTACACTTTTATTTGGGATAAATTATTCAAAACAGAAATGAAAAATGCTTATTAATTGATTTATAAAAGTTATTAAAAATATAACTAATAAGAGCAAACAAACACTCTTAGCTAAAGTATACTTGTTATATAAAGATAAACGTAATTGTATTTATCCCTATATTGTATGTCATTTAAAAATAGAATGTTTTTTTTAAAATACTAGTTCTAATTACAATTCTGGTAATCGGAATTTTAAGCTTCTATCGTTTTAAAAACTATGCTAAAAAAGTAAAAGGCAAGCATTGTCTTGTTACTCGAATTTCTTCCAAAATATTTGATTTTAATACATTTGATTTAAAAGTTGACTCTACTCTTAATTTATTGGATTTTAAAGTTGTAAATCAAAATAATGGAAAGACAATATTTATAGGTGGAAAAAGCCAAAAAGGAATTAAAAACGAATATGGTCATTGCACTTTTGAACTGTTTTGGAAAGGAAAAAAAGTCTATGAATTTGGACATTTCAAAAAGAATAATTGGAGTACAAATAAATATGAATTGTATATTGAAATGCAAAATAACGAGCTTAAAATTTATGGCTCTGACAATAAAAAAACCAATTTATATTTTAAAAGGAAATAAAAATGACAACCAAAACAACGATAAAAAACTCAAACTTATAATATGGACTATTTTATAGGAAATGAGTTAGCAAGAAAAAAAATAACTAAAAAACTTGGTTTTGATTTTGATTATGATGAGAGAAGTCAAGATTGGGAATATGAGGTGTCTCACTTAGGAAAAACAGAAGATTATCTTGAGCTTTATAATTTAAAAGAGACTACTAATGATGAGAAAAAATCTTTGATGGAAATGATAATTGACTCTATCGAAGACAAATACCATAATGAACAAAAAAATGTTTTTAATAAATATAGAAATTTCATTTTAGATGCTATTAAAAACAATCTAGATATTCATAAAGGAACACTAGTATATTGGATACAATCTGATTTCTTAATTTCTAAAAAATTAAAGGAGATAATAAAAGAGCTCAAAGTTGAGAAAAAAATAGCTTGGAAAAAAACTGTTTACAACGCTATGTAAACGCAATACTTTTTGTACTTTGAACAAAGGTTACTGTACCTTTATGATGTCGACGCTATAAATTTTATTATTTTACAATTGAATTAATTTAAAACACTAAAAAAATATAACATCTAATGCTTATTCAGAAAGTCGTTGACTTCCCTCCACCACAAAAGTTTACATTTAACATTACTTAAAAATATTAAAAGAAAGAAAAATGAGTCTAAAAAATTGGTCATCAGAAAAAATATTCAATCGACT
>CALISK010000089.1 GCA_938041625.1 uncultured Tenacibaculum sp.
CTATTTTTTTTAGCATGTCTGAAAGATGTTTACCAGAGATTGGATCTGCATTTCCATTTATTAAACACAAAGGAATTGGAGATTCTTTAAGTGCATGAACCCAACGTTCTTCATATTTTTTTCGATCAGACATATATCTAATTAGCTTATGAAATATATACTTTCCTTTATTGTAATTAATTAAATAATAAAACTCATTAATTTCTTCTTCTGTAGGTTGTGTGTTTTTTCCAAAAATAGCTTTAAAATTAACCTCTAGTTTTTTCTTACTTAAGAAAGGAGTTATTAGAATACCTAAAGGACTTATTAATGCTTTTTGAATAGGTCTTGGTTGATGATATTTAGGTAAAATACCACCATTTAACATACAAATAGAATTATATACAATACTTTTTTTATCGTTCTTTATTCGATCTATATAACGTGCCAGCAATTCTTGCAATACAGTATCTCCAAAATCATGTGATATCACACGTATGTTAGTGTGTTGTTTTTCTTTTAGAAAATCTTCTACTAAATCTGTTTGATCATGTGTTGAATATTTATAACGTTTTGGTTTATCAGAAAAACCAAATCCTATAAAATCAATCGCTATTATATGATATTTAGTACTTAATGGTAACCAAATTTTATTCCAATCCCAAGAAGCAGTGGGAAAGCCGTGTAATAATAATAAAACTTCCTTACTCTCTTTAACTTCTTCACGATAAAAAATACGATGCTTTTTTTTATATAGAAAATACTTTCCTGTTTTATGCCAAGTAGATAGATCCATTTAAAATTTGATTTGAAATTCATTAAATATACATATTCACAAATATATAATACACTTACTCTTATAATTACTGAGTTCTTTTATATTAAAAAAGATGTTTCAATTTTAGATTGAAACATCTTTCATTAAAGTAATTTAATCGCAAAGCAACAACCAAGGTTTTAATTGTACTCTTGAATTAAATTTATTCTTTTTTTATTTTATTATTAATTTTTTGGTAATAATATTTTCACCTTCAGATAGTATTTTTACTATATAAATACCTGAACTTAGAGATAATGCATTAGCCGAAAATTTATTTAGCCCAAGGTTTAATTGAGTTTCATATTTCTTTTGTCCTAAAATTGAATAAATACTAACCTGTACTTTTTCTTTAGTTTGTACATTAAGAAAAAATTCATCGTTTGTTGGATTAGGTGTCATTTTAACTGTATTAAAACCTTCTACTTCTGTACCTAAAACATCTACTCTTTTTTGAGACTTAGAACGATTTAATGTAACTAAAGAAGAACTACAAGAACCTTCATAAATTTTTATGTTTGAAAATGTAGAATTGTTACCAGAACCTGCATCATTATCATTTATAAATACGAATCTATCCATAACTCCTGTATAAGAATCTCCAATCGGAATTATATATGTTTTTGTTCCGCTTCCAGAATAATTATCAAAGTTTGTTATACCATAGTTTTGTGTTCCATAAAGTTTAAAATAACGAGAAGGTGTTAATGAATTATTATTTTCAAAACCTATACTATGAATTTCTCCTTCTGAAGTACTACTAAACTCAAATTCAACAACTGTATTTTCAGTTACTGCATAATTTAAATCAATATGTTTCCATGTATTATTAGTTAATGTAAGAGATGCTCCGTCTGTACTAACTGAAAAATCCCCATCTGTATCTTGATTAGAGAAGGCATTGATTGTGAAATCATTTAGATTTAAAGCATCACAAGTATCTGGATTTGGATTTGTTGAACTTGAGCTTATTGAAAAATTATCAATTGCAATATCTCCTTGCCAACTATTTCCAGAAACAGCATTTATTCTTAATTGTACACTAGTTTCTCCTGCATAAGTAGCAAGTGATATGTCAGCTTCATTCCAACCAGTACCTTGCTCTCCCGTTTTACTAAAAATAGAGGTCCAGTTTCCAGTATTATTAATTCTAGCTTCCACACTTAAATTACCTACAGCACTACCTACCATATGATAATTAAATTTAGCTCTAGGAGTATCTAATTCAGACAAATTAATACAAGGAGTATTTAAAATAGCTCTTTTATTAGGGTAGCCATCTCCATTACCAGAAACTTCTATATAAACATATGAATTACCATCTATAGCTGTACTAGGCCCTGTACCATTAGAAGGGGTTCCATTAGAATTAACAATCCAATTTAAATCATCATTAGTTGCTTGGTTCCAACCTCCTATATTCCCTTCAAAACTTTCATTGTAAGGAAAATTAACAATAGTTGAAGAACAAGTGTCTCCTGAAGGCGGATTAGGGTTTGAGCCTATTTCCCCATCTATATCAAATCGTGAAAAGAAATTCCAAATTTCTTGAGAAGTATTAATTCCTCCTCCATTCCAACTATGCCCTTTTCCTTGTACTCTTATAAATTCTGCAGTTACTCCATTGTCTCCATTATCCCAAACTGAACGTGAAGATCCACTTCCTAATTGAATAACTTCTGGTGTAGCATCTCCATTATTTCTTGAAGACCAATATTCCATAACATCTGCTATAGATTCATTTGTACCGTTACCATTTATAGAAATAACATTATCATTAGTACCTGTTATTTGCAATATTGCTGTAGGATGCTGAGGTTGACATTGATTGTTTGTTATCCATCTTCTAGTCATACTACCTGCTACAGAAGCTACAGCTGCAATTCTATTACTTAATTCGCAAGCTAAACGATAACTAAAAAAACCTCCATTAGAAAATCCTGTTGCATAAATTCGTTTTGCATTTATATTATAATCACTTTCAATTTTATCGATTAAAGAATTTGTAAAACCGACATCATCTTCATTGCCTCCAAAATTATTATTGATAGCCCATCCTTTTAAAAAACCTAATCCTTCTGGAGTAACAAATATAAATTGATTCGCTTCTGCTAGCTGTTGAAAATTACTTTGATTATATTGGGTATTAATATCATTTGTAAATCCATGATAATTTAAAATTAATGGGGATGCTTTATTAGAATCGTAACTTGCAGGAATATAAAGACGATATCGTCTTGTTTTTCCATCATGTTGTAATGTAGTATTAATAACTTGTTGCGTGTAAGATTCGATGGTAGTTATAAATGAAATAACTACAAGAAATAAAGATTTCTTGATAAGAAGAGTTTTAAAATTCATTGTTAATAGGTTTTGGTTAATTAATTAAAACACATAAAAATAGTTAATTAAATAAATTAAACAGTCTTTTTGTGTTAATTAATTAAGAAAACAATAACATATGGATTTAAAAAATTATTTTACAAGTATCTTTTTATTAATTACATTTCCAATATCATCTATAGCCGTAATTATATGATGCCCTATTGTAAGATCAATTCCTATTTCATTAAAATTTTGTGTTGTATTTAAATAACTATCATCTAGATACCAATACACTTTTGCCGTTGGATACATATGTGCAATTTTAAAAACAACCTTATTTTTTTTCCCTGAAATTCCTTTAGGAACAATAATAGTATTTGTATTAACAGGTTCAGAAAAAGCCATAACCGACGTAGAAATCCCATTACAATCATCTCTTAATGGAGCTAAATATTGATAATCTACATGATGTTTTTTATAATACCATGCCATTAAAGGAGGTAAAATAAATTGAGGAACCGAATGAATAGCT
>CALISK010000090.1 GCA_938041625.1 uncultured Tenacibaculum sp.
TATTCTTGTGCATTTGCTATTATTAAAAAAGCAAATACAAATAGTAATATTAGTTTTGTTTTCATTTTTCCCCTTGCCTTACGATCAATGATCTAAGACTGTGTTTTGATTTATTTACCCCAATAATTGAAAATCAATTGCAAAACTAACGGAAAGTGTACAATAAATATTGTGTTAATATTTGTAAAAACTTAAAAAAATAAAAGTATTGTTTTGATTATGAGTAAGTAAGAGTGGGTTTAAAATGAGGTGTAGAGAGGTGTTATTATTGTTTAAATGCCAAAAAAGGGAGTTTTTTTATTTACCAATTAAACCTAGCTCTTGCTTTATATCTGTTCGTTGGCTAAGTTTTACAGGATTGATACTCCAATTTTCTGCTATTTTCATAACAAGTTCTTCGTCTGGATAATCTAAATCTTCTCTATCCCAATATGTATTTGATTTAGCTTCTTTAGATAAAGAATTAAATAAAGTTAACTTTTTTTCAGGTGGTGTTAATTGTCCTGAAACTTTAATGTTTTGATTATTTTCTCCAATATATGCATAAACTCTTTCAATTTTACCATTTATAGATTTCATCCAATTATGATATTCTACAACTCTGTGGGTTCCAAAAAAATGAGCTTCTCCATATATAGAACTTAAATTATTGAGTAGAATTTCAAGTGTTTCTATGCTTTCTAAGGTATCACCTGTTGGTAATCCCATACCAACCGCAATCGTCCATTCTCCAATTTGAGGAGTTATAAAAATACTATTCTTATATGCTTTTTGAATTCCACTTTCCCAATTAGAAGGTTGTATATTTTTTAATTTAAGTAAGTTGGCTAATGCTATTTTTTTATTTGTTTTTACAGCGATCCAAACAGTTTTATATCCAAAATCAAGTGGGCTATCTAGCTCTTTTAAAATCTTGAAAGGTTCAGAATTAGATTTATAACTGGATGTTATTCCCTTTTTTTTTGCATACCAAATTGAAAAAAGTATGAAAATAACAATCCCAGTAAGTAGAATGAGTTTAAACATATTTTTTACCAAAAAGCTCTTTTGCTTCACGCATTATTTGCTTTATATCTTGATCATCTTTTCTAGGACAAATCATAATAACATCCTTTTTTTCTACAACAATAAAATCTTCTAAACCTTGTATAACAACACGTTTACCACTCTCAGTTTTAATCATATTACCTTTAGCATCTCTAAAAATAACATTGGCGCCTACTACAGCATTTTCTGCTTCATCTTTTTTTAATTTGCTATATAAAGAACCCCAAGTACCTAAATCATTCCAACCAAAATCTACAGGCAAAACATGTACATTTTGTGCTTGTTCCATAATAGCAAAATCAATAGATATATTTTCACACTTTTGATAATTATTCTTTATAAAATCATCCTCAAAATCAGAATTGTAAACGTTATTACCATCATCTAAAACAGCAACCATTTCAGGAAGATGTTGTTTAAAAGCGGCGATAATACTTTTTGCAGACCATATAAAAATACCAGCATTCCATAAATAATCACCACTATTTATAAACTCTTTTGCAGTTTCTAAATTGGGTTTTTCTGTAAAATTTTTTACTTTTTTTATTTCACTGGTACCTTTTTCATACTGTATATATCCATATCCTGTATTTGGATGATCTGGTTGAATACCAAGTGTCATTAATATATCTTTCTCAGAGCATGCTTTAAAAGAAGTTTGAATGTTTCTTAAAAATTCTCCTTCATCTTTTATCCAATGATCTGAAGGAGCAACTAAAATAACAGCGTCTGGATTTTGAGCATAAATTTTTAAAGCTGCATATAAAACGCAAGGAGCTGTATTTCTCATTACAGGTTCTAATAAAAGTTGCCTGTTATTTAATTGAGGTAATTGTTGTAGTACTAACTTTTCATAGTTAGCATTTGTAGCTATTAAAATATTGTTTGATGGAACCAGTTCGTTAATTCTTTCAAAAGTACGTTGAATTAAAGATTGCCCCGTACCTAGCATATCATGAAATTGTTTAGGAAACTTTTGAGTACTAACTGGCCAAAAACGAGAACCAACACCTCCTGCCATTATAATTGCGTAATAATTTTTTTTCATGATAAGTGGGGTTTTAAGATTGTTTTAAAGGTAAAACTTCAGCGTTTTGGTTAAATAAATACACTTGTTTATTACTTAAATTTAAGCATTCATAACGAGTTCGTCGTTTGTTTCCTCGTTTATATACAGTGTTTTTAAAACTAAAAATACTACCATTAGGAATTTCAAAGATAAAACTCTTTCCGTTTTCAGCCATACCGCCACGTAAAGCTAATGATAATTTAGCATCGGTATCTGTACTTGCTTTAGGGTTTTTAAAATAATTAGCTAAATAAGGAAGTATTTCTCTTGGGTAAATTTCCGGTTGTAAGAAAGGAAGCATTAAATGCTGAAAAATCATTTTCCATTCTTTACCGTGAGGCTGAACTCTACCAAATTTTTTATGTGTAACATGATGTGCAATTTCATGTACTAATGTAAGTAGAAATTGATATTCATTTAAATTATTGTTTACTGTTATTTGTGTTTGCCCATTAGGAAAAGTTCTAAAATCACCGTGCTTAGTTTGACGTTGATTCACAATTTTTAAATTGATCTTGTGCTCTTTAATTAAATAAATTACTAATGAAATAGCTTTTTGAGGAATGTATTTTTCTAATGTTTTGTGCAAATGTTACTTTTTATGAAGTAAACATAACTAAAAATCTTAAATTATAACGAGGTTAAATACCCATTTTTTACTAAATCATTAGTTTCATTAATCTCAATTTTATTTCCGTTCTTAATTAAAAAATTTCGATCAGTTATTTTTAATACATCTTCATAATAATGATCGGTAATAATAATCCCTTTATCTTTTTTAAGTTGCATTAATAAATTAGCAATAATTTCTTTGTAAAGTGGTTCTATCATAGAAAAAGGTTCATCAAGTAATAAAAAAGAGTGATTTAAATGTCCGATAAGTAATAATTCTAAATAACGTAATTCTCCAAGAGATAAGGCACTTATTTTTCTGCTTTCAAAACTAGATACTCTGGGAGCATAAAAAATAACATCTTGCTTATCTCCATTTTCGAAGAATAGAGAAATGACTTCACGAACTTTTAATTCTTTAGGTAAAAAAGAATGTTGAGGTAAATATCCTATGTTTTTAGAAGAAATTATTTCCTTTTGAAGTGTAACTTTTGAATTTATTTTTAGAGTTATAGTATTGGCTTTTAAAGTACCAAAAAGTATTTTTAGAAGTGTTGATTTACCAGAACCATTTCTGCCAAAAACACCAATAATTTCCCCAGTAGAGCATCTAAGCTTAATATTGTTTAAAATAACCTTATTACGGTATAGTTTAGATAATTGATCTACTTCTAATACATCCATTTTAGAATAATAACTTAAAAATTATAAAAATAAGATGAGTTAAAGTACTTGAAATATTTAAAAGGATAATAGAAATTAACATAAAATTAAAATTATATTTATACTTCAAAAACATATAATTGTGTTTGTCAATTTTTAGATACATTCATGACTATTAAGTGATATTTTAAATATTAATTATGAAAATAAAGCCATTTAAACTTGAAAGATATTATACCATAAATGAATTTTCAGCAAAGTATTCGCTTTGTAATTCAGATTGTGAGGCAATGACGATAAAAGATTTACTTGCGTTAGAAAAAGGAGCAAGTGAAAAATTTAATAACCTTTGGCTTGGTTATACTGAAACAAAAGGACACCCTGAATTAAGACAAAATGTAGCTGATATTTATACAAATATTAAGGCAGACGATATGTTAATATGTACAGGTGCTCAAGAACCTATATATTTATTTTCAAAAGCAAATCTTAATGAGGGAGATGAGGTAATAGTTCAAACTCCTTGTTATCAGTCTGTACAATCAGTTCCTGAAAGTATTGGTTGTAAGGTTTTAAATTGGAATGTAAAATATGAAAAAGATATTCCTGTATTTGATATTGAAGAATTGGAGAAGTTGATTACGAATAAAACGAAGGTTATTTATTTGAACACACCTCATAACCCAACTGGTTTTCATTTTTCTATAAAGGAACAAGAATCGATCATAAAAATTGCAAGAAAACATAATATTATCATATTTTGTGATGAAGTTTATCGAGAAATAGAGCATAGCCCAGAGTATACTATTCCTGCTTTTGCAGATGTTTATGAAAAAGGAGTTTCCGTTAGTGTAATGTCTAAAGCTTATGGGTTACCAGGATTGAGAATTGGATGGATTATCACTAAAAATAAATCTATTCTTAATAATGTAGCTATATTAAAAGAGTATACTACAATTTGTAATGCAGGACCAAGCGAGTTTTTGGCAGGTGTAGCTCTTAGAAACAGACAGACAATTTTAAAACGCAACCTTGGAATTATAAAAAGTAACTTATCATTATATGAAGAATTTTTTAATAAATATAAGGAATTTTTCACATGGTATAAACCTAACTCAGGACCTATTGCTTTTGTGAAAATGAATTTTGATAAAGACGATATGGCATTTGCTAAAAAAGTGTTAGAAGAGCAAAAAGTATTGCTACTTCCAGGCGGTATTTATGATTACGAAGGTTATTTTAGAATAGGTTTCGGTAGAACAATAATGCCTGAAGCACTTCGTCAATTTGAAATATTTGTAAAACAAAATTTAGTTAAGGTTTGAAAATTATACCGTTTAAAAAAATTAAAGAAATAGCACAAGTAGAAGACCTATTTGAGCCCGTTAAAAAAGCTTTTATAGATTACAATTCCCCAAATTTAATAGGCATTCCCGTTAATCTACTTCATTTTAAAAATGATTCGGATGCACATATAAAAGTAGCTGCGATAGAAGGGTATGAGTATTTTTCTATAAAAGTAGCCACAATGTTTCCTGAAAATAAAAAGAAAAATTTAGATCCATATAATGGAACTATTCTTCTTTTCAATGCAAATACAGGTGTGCCAGAAGTAGTTTTAAACGATAAAGGTATTTTAACTGATTTACGCACAGCAGCTGCAGGTGCTATTATTACCGATTTTATAGCTTCTAAAAATGCTGATTCTGCATCTGTCATAGGAACAGGTATACAGGCATACAATCAGGTGATAGCTTTAAGTAAATTAAGAACAATTTCAAGTTTAATTATATATGGGAGAAATAAAGATAATGCTGTTTTATTAAAAGATAGACTTAAAAAAATACTTTCGGAAGCAGTAATTACGATTGTTGACTCTGTTGAAGAAGCTGTAAAAAAAACGGAAATAATAATTACAACTACCCCTAGTAAAACACCTTTAATAAAAGGGGAATGGTTAAAGAAAGGACAGCATATTACTGCTATTGGAGCAGATGATACTTTAAAAAAGGAAATAGATTTAGATTGTTTTAAAAAAGCGGATGCAATATTTGTAGATAGCCTTGAACTGAATAAAAAATATGGTGAATATTCACATGTAATAAAATCTGATCCTACTCTTATTAGAAAAACAATAGAATTTGGAGCTGCATTTAAAAATGATAATTATTCAAACAATCAAAATAAAATTACTTTGGCTAAATTAATTGGTTTGGGAGTGCAAGATTTGGCAGCAGCAACTACAATAATTAATAAAATTAAACTTGAAGAGAGTTTAAAATAGATTTATTAAGTTTTTACAATAAGTATATATATTAAAAAGAGAGGAGCAGAAATTAAGAAGTTTAAAGTCCAAACTTTTTTAATTAAAACACTTTTGGTGTAGCCCAAGTTATAATAGGTATAATATTCATGTTTTTTGAATAGGTTATAAGCTAAAAAACCAATTAAAATTCCGAAAGAACAAAACAGAATAAAAGACCAAAAAAAATCTAAAACAAAACCTATTGTTAAAGAAAAAACAATATTAAAGAAATTAATATCTAAAAAGTATTTCCAAATTGCTTTTGGGTACATTATATCTCCGTTTTATTTATTTTTAAAAATAAAAATAGAATAGGAGAGAAGGATATAAATATTTGTTAAACCTTTTAAAAGTCTTTTTCTTTAATGCAGGGAAATATTTCTTCTATATAAAAGATTCCATCATAAGAGTTTAACCAGTTTGTGTTTATATTTAAATGCCATATACCTTTCATATTAAAAAAAATATCCTGATTAGGAATATCTTTAAAATTGATAAAAGCATTTGTATAGTTTTTAGAAGCTATCCAGTTTTCTATACTGTTTTTTTGGGGTAATCTAATTTGATATTCCTTATGTTTTTTGTTTAATGAAGCTCTCTTTGTTGCTCCTTTCATAGAAGTAAACCCTATGCTATATGTTAATTGTTTTCCAAGATTGTTGTAAATATATTCTCCCATAGATTTAGTAAAAACCCTTTTTCCTTTTTTATTGAATACTTTTCTTATGATATGAGCATTGTGTGCCCAAACAATTATTTTTTCATTGGGGTATTTTACATTCATTAACCACAATAAATTATTAGCCATTTGTTGATCTCTAATGTCTTCATATTTTCCTGCTTTAAAACCCCAAGCATGTTTTGCATAACAATCAATATTTATTAAAGTTTGCAATAAAAAAGAATTTTTATCAGTTGGTTTAATTTGATCTTGAATTTTAGATAAAGTACTAAAAAAGAATTTTTGATTTGATTTCTTGATTTTTTTAAAACGGGCTTTTCTATTTTTTGTAGGTTTAATAAAAAAAAGTAAATCGTGTAATATTTGGTTGAATTTTGAAGCGTTTTTTGTTGATAAAGGAGTTGTTTTGTCTTTTATATAGGATGTAACTGCTGTTAAACAATTTATTTTGTCTTTATCAGATACTTGTCCAATAGCACAATCAATTCCACTAATAAGTAAAGGAGATTCTTTTTGTTGATCAATGTATTTTAATAATGGATTTACTTGAAGACAATTAGACCATATAGCAAGAATACTAGATTCTATATCTATAATACTAGCTTTATCATCTGTTTTTTTGTTCAGGTTATAAAAATCGCTTTCAAAAGCTAAAATATTAAAGCCTTTTTGTTCGTGTAAATATTTTATAATCCTTGTTTTTGCTTCAAAAGTAGTAGCATCTCCATGATCTTGCTCACCTAAAAAAACAATTCTAGCATCGGCGATAGATGTTCCAATAATTTTTAAATCGGAGAAATCAAGATCTTCAGGATTTGTTGATCTTATTTCAGATGTATGGTTAATTATATTGGTTTTTATTGTTTGCGAATTAACCAAGAAAAAAGAGTGTAAAAAGACAAAAAGACCTAGGTATTTCATAAAACCATTTTCACTTAAATTTAGACCAATTTCCAGTTCCCACTTTATTCAATAATTTTTTTTCATATTTAGGGTTACAGATGTACAAAGTTGAATCATCTAAGTCATTTTCTTCTATACTAGATATTGCTTTCTTACTTTCTTCATCAATTATAATGTTAGAAAAATCAAGTTTAACTTCAGTAACTAGTTTAATAAGTTTGCTCTTGTTTTTCCAAGTCAATATTCGATATCTAAAAAAACCAGTATCATTTTTATTAACCTTTGGTTTTTCATTGAATTCAGTGTTTAATTCTGATATAAATTGATTTATTTGGTTAGAAGATGATTTGGTAACAGCATTCATAATCATTAAATCATTATGTTTATCAACCATAGATTCTACAAGAGAAAAACGTAGGTTGTTGTATTTGGCAACAGTATCATTTTCTCTGTAGGATACTACACGATAATGTACTCCAAAGATTTTGTTTCTATCACCTTTCCAATTGATGTCATATTCATTAATAGTATCTTTTTGAACATATTGATTATTATTTGTAAATTTTATGTTCTCTCTATTTAGAGAGCTCGCATAAAACTTTGAAATATTAGTATGTAAACTAAAAGATTTTAAATCTATAATATCTTCATCATAAACCTGACCTTTACATGATATGATAACTATTAGAAATAAAAAGAAGGCAAATCTCTTTAAAAGGATAAGATGAGTTTTCATGAAATTGAATTTGAAAATACTATAAAACTACGCTAAACTACGGAGTAGAATTAGCTACTTGTAAAACCTTACCATTATAAAATTTATTGCCTGTTAGCGCAAAATTAAAAATATAATCAGCCATTTCTTTAGCAGACAAAGGTGCTTTATAACCAGGAAAAGCTTCTTCTAGCATTTCAGTTTGTACAGCACCAAGTGCTAATACATTAAAAGCAATTTGCTGCTCTTTATATTCTTCAGCAAGTAATTCAGAAAGTGTAATTACGGCACCTTTTGCTGAGCTATAAGCAGCTAAACCAGGGAATTTTGAACTTCCTTGAATACCTCCCATACTACTAATTGTAACTACATGACTACCTGGTTTTAAATAAGGAATTAAATTTCTAGTTAAGCTAGCAACACCAAATACATTCACTTGATAAACTTGTAAAAAATCAGTAGAGGTTAACTCTGTAAATGGTTTATTTATTAAAAA
>CALISK010000091.1 GCA_938041625.1 uncultured Tenacibaculum sp.
TTTGAAGGAGCTGATCACTCAGAAAATTCATGGAACAAAAGATTGAATATTCCGCTACAATTTTTATTACATAAATAATGAAGAAAACACTTTTAATCATAGTATGCTTTATTGCGAGTACTATTGTTGCTCAAAATAAAAAAAGAAAATTTATAGAAGCTTCAATACAATCAGGAAATATTCTTGAAGTAAAAGTAAGCGATGGGTTTTATAATATTCAATTCTATGATTCAAAAATAATAGAAACTTCGTTTGTGCCTGTAAAAGAGACATTAAATAAAAAGTCTCATGCTGTGGTTATGAAACCTACTAATAACGATATTAAGTATAATGAAACATCAACAAAGGTTCATTTTTCATCAAAAGGAATTAAAGTAACCATACAAAAAGCACCTTTTCAAATACGCTATTTTTATAATGATGCTTTAATTACTTCAGAAAAAAAAGGATATCATAAAGTAAAAAACGGTGAAGCTATTTCTTTAAACTTAACTTCTGATGAGGTACTATATGGAGGTGGAGCAAGAGCTTTAGGAATGAATCGTAGAGGGAATCGATTGCAATTATACAATCGTGCTCATTATGGGTATGAAACACGTGCCGAGTTAATGAATTATACAATGCCAGTTGTTATTTCATCTAAAAAATACCTAATTCATTTTGATAATGCACCTATTGGATATTTAGATTTAGATAGTAATAAAAACAATACACTTATTTATGAAACTATTTCTGGAAGAAAAACGTATCAGATTATAGTAGGTGATTCTTGGTATGATTTAATTGATAATTATACTGATTTAACAGGAAAGCAACCGATGTTACCTCGTTGGGCATTAGGTAATTTTTCAAGTCGATTTGGATATCATTCAGAAAAAGAAACCCGAAACACAATTAATAAATTTAAAAAAGAAAAGATACCTGTAGATGCTGTAATTCTTGATTTATATTGGTTTGGTAAGGATATTAAAGGAACCATGGGTAATTTGGAAGTGTTTAAAGATTCATTTCCAAATATGAAGAAAATGATTACTGATTTTAAAAAGGAGGGGGTAAAAACAATTTTAATAACAGAACCCTTTGTTTTAACAACTTCAAAAAAATGGAAAGAAGCAGATCAAAAACAAATATTGGCAAAAGATTCAGTTGGGAATTCATTTAAATATGATTTTTATTTTGGAAATACAGGATTAATTGATATTTACAATTCGAAAGGGAAAAAATGGTTTTGGAATATTTATAAAGAATTAAAAGAGTTAGGAGTTGCAGGTATTTGGGGAGATTTAGGAGAACCAGAAGTACATCCTTCAAAATTAATACATGCTACAGGTACTGCAGATGAGGTACACAATATTTATGGGCATGATTGGGCTCGTTTAATATATGAAGGGTATCAAAAAGAATACACTAATGAACGTCCGTTTATTTTAATGCGTGCTGGATATTCAGGATCACAACGTTTTGGATTCATTCCTTGGTCAGGTGATGTAAATAGAACCTGGGGAGGCTTACAAAGTCAGCCAGAAATAGCATTGCAAATGGGAATGCAAGGTTTAGCTTTTATGCATTCAGATTTAGGAGGTTTTGCAGGGGCTAATTTAGATGATGAATTATATGCACGTTGGTTACAATATGGTGTTTTTCAACCAATTTACAGGCCGCATGCACAAGAAGAAGTACCTAGTGAACCAATTTTTAGAGCAGATAAAGCAAAGAAATTAGCAAAAAAAGCAATAGAGCTGAGGTATCAATTATTACCATATAATTACACAACTGTTTTTGATAATCATATAACAGGTGCACCTTTAATGCGCCCTTTGTTTTTTGAAGATGATACACCGTCTTTAATTGAAAATTCATCAACGTATTTATGGGGGAAAGATTTTTTAATTACTCCTATATTAAAATCAGGTGTTAAAGAAGCAACAGTTTATTTTCCTAAGAATGCAACATGGTTTAATTTTTATACAGATGAAAGAATAACAGGTGGGCAATCAAAAAAAATAAAAGTAGAAGAGAACTCAATACCTATCTATGTTAGAGCAGGAGCCTTTATTCCGCAAACTAAAATAGTACAAACAACAACAGTGTATTCACTTTCAACATTTGATTTACATTATTATCATAATAATACAATTAAAAAAAGTCAACGAAAAATATATAACGATGATGGTATTACTTCAAAAGCTTTTGAAAAAGGAAAGTATGAAATACTACAATTTGAATCTGAAGTAAAGAAAAATAAAATTAAGCTTTATTTTAAAGCTAAAATAGGAGATAATTTTAGGTCAAAAGAGAAACAGATTAACTGTATCATACATCATATAAATAGTAAACCTAAAAAAGTTGTTTTAGGAAATACACAATTAGATTTTAATTGGAATAAAGAAACAAAGCAACTAGAAATTCCGTTAAAATGGAACACGAATAAAACAAATAAACTAACTATTAAATTATAAACTTTGAAACAGATTTTAGTATTAATATTTGTGTTTACAATGTTCTTTAACTGTAAGCAGCCAAAAGAAGAGCAAAAATTAGCACAAGAGAAAAAAGTTGTAAAGCAAAAAACACCTTTTGCTTGGGAAGGAGCAAA
>CALISK010000092.1 GCA_938041625.1 uncultured Tenacibaculum sp.
CGTAAAAATTGAAGAAGCAGCTAAATAGAATTATTCTTAATAAAAATAATTTAATAAAAAAGTAGCTGTTTTTACAGCTACTTTTTATCTTTGTCCAGATTTATTTAGAATAAATAGAAATAAGAGATCATGTTTAAAAAATATTTAATTTTAATTACTTCATTATTAGTTCTTTTAAGTTGTTCTGATGATGGAACTAGTCCTGGTGAAGGAGGAGGGAATACAGATAGTTTTAATAGAGGAGCTTTGTTAACTAATGTAGCAGACAATATAATTATCCCGGCATTTAAAAATTTACACGATGAATTAATTCTTTTAGATGGGAATGCAAGAGGTTTTGTACAGAATCCTAATTCATTATCGTTAGGTCAAGTAAAAACATATTGGTTTCGTTCATATAAAGCATGGCAACAAGTTGCAATGTTTGATATAGGTAAGGCTGAACAATTACAGTTTGTAAATCATTTTAATATTTACCCAGTTACAGTAGCTGATGTTGAAGCAAACATTACTAGTGGATCTTATGATTTTAATAGTTCTAACAATCATGATGCGCAAGGTTTTCCTGCATTAGATTACTTATTATTTGGAACAGGTACAGATGAAGCGCAAGTTTTACAGAAATTTACGACAGATGTAAATGCTGATGCATATAAAAAGTATTTAACAGATATAACAGCATTTATGACTAACATGATTTCTGAAATTATTCAAGATTGGCAAGGAAGTTTTAGAAATGAGTTTATATCTAGTACAAATAATACAGCAACAAGTTCATTAAATAAATTAATAAATGATTATATCTTTTATTATGAAAAAAGATTAAGAGCTAATAAATTTGGTATTCCAGCGGGTAATTTTTCAAGTACACCATTACCAGAAAAAGTAGAAGCATTTTATAAAAAAGAGAATTCTAAAGAATTTGCCTTAGAAGGATTATCTGCTGTTCAAAATTTCTTTTCAGGAAAAGCATTTGAAGGTACATCTACAGGTGAAAGTTTTAAAACATATTTAGTAAGTTTAAATAGATCAGATTTGGCTTCAAGTATTGAAAATCAATTTAATAAAGCTAAAACTCAAATAGAGAAATTGGATGCTAATTTTTATGAACAAATAAATACAAATAATACTGAAATGACAATGGCATATGATGAGTTGCAAAAAGCAGTGGTATTATTAAAAGTTGATATGTTACAAGCATTTAATATAAGTGTAGATTTTGTAGATGCTGACGGAGATTAATATAAGATAATATAGAATTTAAAAGCTGTCTGTATAATTTTCAGACAGCTTTTTTGCGTAGTAAATGAATTTTAAAAATTACATATTAAAGACAACAAATGCAGCTCCGTTAGCTGTTTTTCGTGTTTTATTTGGTCTTTTAATGTGTATTAGTATGATACGCTTTTGGTATCATGGTTGGATAGATATGTTATATCTTAAACCAAATTTTCATTTTTCTTATTACGGTTTTGAATGGATAAAACCAATAGGGATTTATACATATCTAATTTTTATAATTGCCATTATTGCTGCTCTATTTATTTTATTAGGTTTTAAATATAGAATAGCAATCATTACTTTTTTTATAAGTTTTACTTATATCGAATTGATGGATAAGACGACTTATTTAAATCATTATTATTTTGTTAGTAGTCTTAGTTTTTTACTTATTTTCTTACCAGCTAATGCACGATTTTCAGTAGATGCATTTCTGTCAAAAAGAGGGTGTAGTTTAGTTCCTAAATGGACGATTGATAGTATTAAATTATTGTTAGGAATTGTATATATATACGCTGGTTTAGCAAAATTAAATTCCGATTGGTTGTTCAGAGCAATGCCTCTAAAAATTTGGTTACCTTCAAAATACGACCTCCCAATTATAGGGAATACGTTAATGCAACAAAATTGGTTTCACTATGCAATGAGTTGGAGTGGAATAATTTATGATTTGTTGATACCTTTTCTATTATTAAAGAAAAAAACACGTTCACTAGCTTTTATTTTAGTCGTTATATTTCATGTATTTACTAGAATTTTGTTTCCTATAGGGATGTTTCCTTATATAATGATTGTTGCAACTCTTATTTTCTTTGATGAAAGAGTTCATGAAAAAATAATTTTATATATAAAAAAAGGATTCCAATTATCAAGGAATAGTATTTCAAGTACCAAAGTATATCGTTATAAAAATACTTTAATACCAAAAATTGTTGTGGTGTTTTTTATGTTTCAATTATTGTTTCCTTGGAGGTATTTAATGTATCCTGGAGAATTATTTTGGACGGAAGAAGGATATCGTTTTTCATGGCGAGTGATGTTGATGGAAAAAGCAGGTTACGCTAATTTTAAAATAATGAATGGAAAAACAAAAGAGTTTTTCTATGTTAATAATACAGATTTTTTAACAAGTTTTCAAGAAAAGCAAATGAGTTTTCAGCCCGATTTTATATTGGAATATGCTCATTATTTAGGAGATCATTTTACAAAACAAGGGCATCAAAATATAGAGGTATACGCGGATTGCTTTGTAGCATTAAACGGAAGGTTGAGTAAAAGATATATTGACTCTACCGTAGATTTATATAAACAAAAAGAAAGTTTTAAACATAAAAATTGGATTTTACCATTTAGAGATGAAATTAAAATTAAGGGATTGTAGTTTTTTAGTGTTGTTATTAATGATGGGGGCATCAATATACGCACAAGTTAAAATATCAGGTAAAGTTAGTAATCAAATGAAAAAAGGATTACAAAAAGTACAAATTATTGATGGAGAAGGAAATACATTAGCGATCACAGAAAATAATGGAACTTATGAATTTCTAGCTAAAAAGAAAGAATTTATAGTTGTGTTTTATTTAAATGAATATGAACTTCAAGAGGTTAAAATAAATGCTTCTAAGACCAATAGATACGATATAACATTAGCTTTATTTTCAGAAGAGTTATCTGAAGTAGAAATACAAGCTAAAAAGCGAAAGGCTTTTGAATTAAGACGATTAAAAGATGTAGAAGGAACTGCAATTTATGCAGGAAAGAAGACAGAAGTAATATTA
>CALISK010000093.1 GCA_938041625.1 uncultured Tenacibaculum sp.
TCTACAATTAGAGGAGAAAATTTAGATGTTGATAATAGAACAGGCTTCCATGCTGGCGCAATAGCAGAATTGAAATTAACAGATAAATTTTCAATACAACCAGAATTGTTATATACTCAGTTAGGTACTAAAGGTTCAGGAAATGAATTAAAAACAAGTTATATATCATTACCTGTAATGGCTAAGTATTATTTATTTCAAGGGTTGTCAATATCAGCAGGTCCGCAGGCTTCTTTTTTAGTAGATGATAAACTTGAGGTTGCTGGAAGAGGAATTGTAGATACAAATGTAGAAGATTTTGATTTTGGTCTAAACGTTGGTTTAGGATATAACTTTAATAATGGTATCTTTTTTCAAACAAGGTATACTTTAGGAATTACAACCATTCAAGAAAATCCAGATGTGAAAAATGGAGCATTTCAATTGTCTTTAGGATATCAGTTCTAAGTCATATAATTATTATGTTAACTATAAAAAGAAAGCCTGTGAAAAATTTCACAGGCTTTCTTTTTATAGTTTGTTCTTGTTAGTCTGAAGAACAAAAGTTGCATTGAATCCAAAATGGAAATTTCCATCATGAAAATTAAAGTTATTAGTAGTTTGAGTAATGAATATATCTTTAGCAAAATTCCTAGCATTAGTCATTTGAAATTGAAGTAATAAATTACTTACTTCCCAATTTACACCAAGCATGAAAGGATTGTATGTTTTTGTTAATTTTAAAGGATTAAAAACACTATAATATTCAGAAACAATAGAAACATGTCCTCCTACTTTATATCTGGCTCCAAATCCCATTGCAAATTGACTTCTAGACTGATCATTAGCAAAATCTTTGTTTCTAGTAATGAAAGTAGGACTTACTTGCATAGAAAATTTAGAGTTAAACTTTCTTGCTATAAGAAGTTGACTTGTAAAACTATAAATACTACTAGAATTGGAGCTATTGTTATTATAAAAAGAATAACTACCACTATTAGGATTGTTATCTCTATAAGAAACCTCTTGGAAAAAAGCCATGCTAAATGGTTTTTTTTTTGAGTTTTTCTTCTGTCTTAAAAACTTATATTTTACAAAACCATCGGTGATTTTATCATTAATACTATGACCTAACCCAACTGTAAAATTATCTGAAAAAGCATAATCTAATCCAAATCTAATATTTACTTCATCAGCTAAAAAACTTTGTGTGGTTCCTTGTTTGCGATTCCAATATCTGTTATACATTGAAATTTCTAAGGCTCCTTTTTTTCTTGTTTCAATAGAATGAGATAAACCAATTCGAGTTGTTTTAAAGGTTGCTATTTCATTTACAGGTTCTTTAGAAAACTCTTTATTCAACTTATCTAAAAGGTTTTGAGCATTACCATTAAAATTAACAAGTAATGTAAGTGCTATTATATATAATAAATTAATTACTTTCATAATCTAGGTATTGGAATTTAAATTTTACTAAAACAACTTTGGCTATATTATTCGATAAAATTGGAGGGATTTTTATATTAAAGTCTTTAACAGTAAGATTAAATTCACCCGAAATAGCATAATTTTGCTTAACTTTTTTTACAGTAGTTTTAATATCAATGTTTTTTGTGATACCATGAATGGTTATTTTACCTTTCATTACATGAGCTTGATTTAAAGAATTTTCGATATCGTTAAAGTTACCTTCAAAAGTAGCTTTAGGAAATAGATCAGATTCAATATAGCTTTCGTTAAAATGCTCATGCATTAAGTCTTTTTTAAATACAAAAGCACGCATTAACATACTTACTGCCATTTCTTTTTTCTCTAAATCTAAAATACTAAGTGCTTGATTATTTTTTGCTTCGATATTTTCTACAGAAGCATATGAAAAAAATGTGACTTGACCTTGCCGAGCTATATATTGCTGACCTATAATGTTTCCTATCACAAAAAATGATAAGATTAAAAAAAGTAGTGGTTTATTCATAGTTGTCCTTTGTGTCTATAAAAGAATTTAAAAGAATAACATCTTTTAAATAACCTTTACAAATTCCTTTTATGTAAAGTTGTTGGTTTTTTTTTAGTGTATTTAATTGAATTAATTCATTGTCGTCTAAATCACATATAATACTAGTTTTAGAATTACCTGTTAAAATAATTGTTTTTCTATTGTTTAAAAACGATACTTTTTCTACTGTACCATATATTGTAATAATCTTATTGTTATATTTTAAATTGCTCTTTTGTTCATTATTGTTAAATTGCTTTGCTAAATCTTTTGCTGAAATAAAAAAAACAGCATTCGAATTTTTTACATTTCTAAAGAAATGAGGATATAAAGCTTTATAAATAAAAAAACTTAAGAAAATAAAAAAAATACTCTTTAATAAAAGACTATAATTTTTAATCATAGTACTATGTTTAATTTATATCAAAGTAAATCATTTATTTTAATTTTTTTAGAATAATTTTGGGCGAAAAGGAAAAAATAGTGTCTGAAAAGGAAAAATAATAGTTGATTATTTTATATATAACTAATGAGGAAAGACAAATTATATTTATTTACTGTTTTATCTATTACGGCAGTTTTTTTAATTATTGCGCTTATAGCATCTCAATATTTTATAAAAACAAGCGCTAATCAATTAATAGAGATTCAAGTAGAATCAAGCAAACGAGAAGCTAATGAAATAGCAAAAATGTTAGATTTTCAATTACAAAATGGCTTGAAAAAAGAAAGTATAATTAAAAACCTTCAAAGTACAATAGAGAAAACAAATGCAGATGATTGGTTTATAAGTGTGTTTGATTGGTCTGGTAAAAAAGTATGTGATCCAGATATTACAAAAGTTGGACAAAATATAAATTCAAACCCAGATTTGTTGTCTTCTCTAAAAGAAAAAAATAGTTCAAATGATTTATATGATCTGTTAAGGAAAAACACATCAAACTCTAAAGAATTTATTTCAGAAGTTATTCATATTTCACCTACAAAGAAATCTGATCTTATAGTTGCAGCAAATGTAAATGTTAAAGGAGTGAATAAACAGATGAAAAAATTAAGAACTAACTTTTACATGATATTTTTAATTATGGGAATTTTGATAATTGTATTGTCTTCATTTGCAGTTAGAATTATTGGAAGTCGCTATGAAAAACAATTAGAGATGCAAAACTCTAATTTAACTTCTGAATTGATGAGTTTATCAAAACTGAATACAGATTTAGTTTCCTATAAAGAAAAAATAGTAAAACTATCAGAAGAAGAACCTAAAACAACAGAAACTTCAGAAAAAAATAAGAATAGAATTCTTACGTACATTAGAAATGAATTAGTTCCTATATTAATTAAGGATATTATATACATATATACAGAAAATACAATTACTTATGTTGTATGTGAAGATGGTAAAAGATCTACTTCTAATTCAAGTTTAGATGAAATGTATGCAAATTTTGATGCTAGTTTGTTTTTTAGAGCAAACAGACAATTTATTATTAGTATTTCTGCAATAGATAAAATAATTAGATACGGAAATAGTCAATTAAAAATAGTGCTAAATTCAGAAACTCCAGAAGAAATAATTATAAGTAAAAACAAAGCAGCAGAGTTTAAACAATGGCTGAATATTTAAATTTTACAGTAATTATTCGAAGGCTTTTTTTTATAGTCTAAAATTTGCTTTTCACTTACAAACTAGAGTTGTAAATTTGCATCCTTTAAAACAAGAAGTTAGAGATGCAATACAATCACCAAGAAGTAGAAAAAAAGTGGCAAGAGTTTTGGGCTAAAAA
>CALISK010000094.1 GCA_938041625.1 uncultured Tenacibaculum sp.
ACTATTATTACCACTACGACAATTAGGGCTACTTTGTACATGGTAACCACCAAATTGATGTCCGAATTCATGACTAGCAATCATATTAAAATGATCTGAACTTGGATCTGTGTGAGCTGTAAAAGCACTACCTTTTTCACCTTCAGTACAAACACAAGCAATACATCCAGCATTACCATATATTCTATTTGAATGAATAAATACATGACCTACATCATAATTTTCGGTTCTAATAATATTGTCTAAAGTAGTTTGTAATTCTTGGTTATAATTTCCTGCATTAAAAGGATCTGTATTTGCATCTAAAAAGATTAATTGGTCATTGGAAGAAATCAGTTCCATAGTTACTCCAAAATCTCTTTCGAAAACACCATTTATTCTAGTTAAAGAATTATTTATAGCAGCTAAAACGGTTCCCTTTTTTTCTTCATCATTGGTTTCAGATCCGGTTAAGAAAAAATTAGAATACTCTCCAGTAGCAGCTATAGCTACTCTATACTTTCTTAAGTAACCATCATTAACAGAATTTAATTGTCTGCTCTTAGATTGAAATACTTTTTTTATTTGTTCTATTGTTTTACATTCAAAATCAGAGTTAGTTTCTATGTCAGCTCTGTTGTAAAAAAGATAATCATTTGTTTCTTTATTGATGGGTTTGATAAGTAAAGTACCGCTATTACTAAAAATAGAAGCATGCAAACCAGTATATTTATCATAACTTAATCTAGCTGTTTTATTTGAGGTAATACTTTTGGCAACGTAAGATTTAATAGATGGAAATTTCTGATTTAATTTTGTGTTAAAATTAGAGGTTTCGAAGATTTCAAAAACTTCAAAATTATTTTCATCTACAGGTAAGGAAATTTTTTGATTTGAAGTTTTAATATCATTTCTTCCTGGAGCATTTTTAACAATAGATAAAAAATATTCTTTGTTAAGTTTTAACGATTTTGAATGATTAAAGTCGTTATAGTATTTTTTGAGAGACAAATTATTTGTCTTTTGTTCCCATATTTGTTGTGCGTGATTATTAAAAATAGAGGTACACAAGAAAATAAAAAAAAGTAATTTTTTTTCCATAGCTTTTAGTTTTTTTTGCAAAAATAGAAAAAAGCTCTGGTTACCAGAGCTTTTTTTATAAAAATATGGAAATATATTTTAAGCCAGCATAGTAACTGGATTTTCTATATACGTTTTTAATGTTTGTAAAAACTGAGCTCCAACCGCTCCATCAACAGTTCTATGATCACAAGCTAATGTTAATTTCATAGTGTTTCCAACAACGATTTCACCATTTTTTACAACAGGTTTTTCAACAATTGCACCTACAGATAAAATAGCAGAGTTTGGTTGATTTATAATAGAAGTAAAACTTTCTATACCAAACATTCCTAAGTTAGATACTGTAAAAGTACTTCCTTGCATTTCATTTGGTTTAATTTTTTTACTCCTAGCTTTTCCTGCTAAATCTCTAACAGAAGCTCCAATTTGAGTTAAACTTAAAACATCACTATGTTTTACTACAGGAACTACCAAACCTTCATCTACAGCAACAGCAACACCAATGTGTATATGACTATGATATTTAGTAGTATCACTTGTCCAAGTAGTATTTACCCTTGGGTGCTTTTTTAAAGCCATAGCACAAGCTTTAACTACCATATCATTAAATGAAACTTTAACATCTGGAATCGCATTGATTGTTTTACGAGATGCCATAGCATTATCCATATCTACTTCAATATTTAGGTAGAAATGTGGAGCATTAAATTTAGAATTCCCTAAGCTTTTCGCAATTGCTTTTCGCATTTGAGAATTTTTAACATCTTCTGTGTTTTCTTCACCAGCAACACTAAAATTAGCAACTGCCATCGGAGTAGGAGATGAAGCTGTAGTAATTGGAGTTACTACATTAGTGGTAGGAGTGTAATTTTCTACATCTTTTTTAATGATACGACCATTCTCTCCAGAGCCTTTAATTTCAGCTAAATTAATACCTTTATCCTTCGCTATTTTTTTAGCAAGAGGAGAAGCAAAAATTCTACCACTAGTATTATTGTTAACAATTGGTTGCTCTATTTTTTCTGTAGTAGTTGTATTATTGCTTTCAGTAGGCTTTTTTTCTTCTTTTTTGTTTTCACTGGGAGTAGCAGTAGTTACTTCACCATTTTTATGAGCTTCAATAATAGAAGAAACATCTGTTCCTTTTTTTCCTATAATAGCTAATAAAGTGTCAACAGGAGCACCATCACCTTCATTAACACCTATGTGAAGTAAAGTACCTTCGTAAAAAGATTCAAATTCCATAGTTGCTTTATCAGTTTCAATTTCAGCTAAAATATCACCTTCTTCAATTTTATCACCTACATTTTTTAACCAAGAAGCTACCGTACCTTCTTCCATGGTATCGCTTAAGCGAGGCATGTTTATTACTTGTACTCCATCAGGAATAGAAACAGAAGTTGATTCAACTTCAGATACCTCTTCTTTCACTGGTTTTATTTCTTCTTTTTTAGGAGTTTCATTTCCTCCTTTTAATAAGGTAGAAAAATCTTCACCTTCATCACCTATAATAGCTAACAAAGTATCTACAGGAGCACCTTCACCTTCTTGAACTCCTACGTGTAATAAAGTTCCTTCATGAAAAGATTCAAACTCCATAGTAGCTTTATCAGTTTCAATTTCAGCTAAAATATCACCTTCTTCTATTTTATCACCAACTTTTTTTAACCAAGAAGCTACCACTCCTTCTTCCATTGTATCGCTTAAGCGAGGCATATTAATTACTGTTGCCATGTGTACCTTATTTAGTTGGTTATTATTTTATAAAAGGATAATCTTCTTGTTCGTAAACAATATCATGTAATAAACTTACATCTGGATATGGAGATTCTTCTGCAAACTTCTCACATTCTTTCACTAAGTCTTTTACTTCTTTGTTAATAGTTTCTATTTCATCATCAGTTGCATATTTCTTATCCTTAACAATATCTAAAACCTGTGTAATAGGATCTATTTTTTTATACTCTGCTACTTCATCTTTTGTTCTGTAGTGCTGAGCATCTGACATAGAATGACCTCTATAACGATATGTTTTCATTTCTAAGAAAGTTGGTCCGTCTCCTCTACGAGCACGTTCAATAGCTTCATCTACAGCTTCTGCAACCTTTACAGGATTCATTCCATCTACTGGTCCACAAGGCATTTCATATCCTAAACCAAGTTTCCAAATATCTTCATGATTGGCTGTTCTTTCAACAGAAGTACCCATTGCATACCCATTATTTTCACAAATAAAAACAACTGGTAATTTCCAGTTCATAGCCATGTTAAAAGTTTCATGAAGAGAACCTTGTCTTGCAGCACCATCACCAAAGCAACATAAAGTTACTGCTTTTCTATCATGGTATTTATCTCCAAAAGCAAGACCTGCACCTAAAGGAATCTGTCCACCAACAATACCATGACCACCGTAAAATCTAAATTCTTTTGAGAAAATATGCATAGATCCACCTAAACCTTGAGAGGTTCCTGTAGCTTTACCATATAATTCAGCCATTACTTTTTTAGGGTCTACTCCCATACCAATAGGCTGTACATGGTTACGATAAGCTGTAATCATCTTATCTTTAGTTAAATCCATAGCATGTAGAGAACCTGCTAAAACGGCTTCTTGACCATTGTATAAGTGTAAAAAACCTCTTACCTTTTGTTGTATATAAACTGCGGCAAGTTTGTTTTCAAACTTTCTCCAAAAAAGCATATCCTTATACCAATTGATGTAGGTTTCCTTCGTTATTTTTTTCATTCTAAATTTGTTGTTTGTTTCTTGTTGCTTGTTTAAAATGCAACAACAAAAATAACAGTTTTTTATAGAATAAAAAATGCGTTTTCAAGTATTTATCGTAAACGTTTTCGTAAATAGTGTTAATTGTTTCTAAATTACATGAAATTCGAAAATTTTAATTGAAATAAAATTAATTAATTTATCTGGGAAAGAGTAACTTAAGATAAGTTAAAAGTTATTTGTTTTTAGCAACAATTAATGTTGCTTTAGCCCCAGTAGCTAAATTCCATTCGTTTGAAGAAATTAACATACCTGCATCGTTGTATATTTTAAAAGCAGCAGTGTTAGGACCAGATGACCCTTGGTTTAAGGCAACTATTTTAATTTTGTTAACACCTACATCTAGAGGGATATTAAATGACTGAAAACGTTGTTTTAAAGTTAAATTTGTAACTACAGGAATGTCATTTACATAAATAGTTACACGATCTCCATCTGGGTATTGATAGTCTCTACAAATGATATTAACACTTTTAGATTCTGTTTGGATACTTCCTAAATCTTGATCAATAACAGGATAATTGTATAAACCATTTATTTTTCTAAAATTTTTAAGATATTTTTCTTCAGCTATTTTAGCTTTTGTTAAAATCCCTTTGTTTTTTAAATCTTCCTCAGCGTTCTTTTTTCTTCTTTTCTTTTCTAATTCTTTATTAGCAGTTTTAAATCCATTATCATTACCAAAGCCTAATGTTTTTGGTTTTTTTATTTCTCTAGCAGGAGCAGCTATAGTGCCTATAGAAGTACCTTTTACAGACCCACCAGATGATTTATCTACCTGAGCTAATATATGATTACAATTAATTGCAGTTACAATTACTAAGAATTTAAAAATGTATTGTTTCATCATAAAAGAATTGTAGCAAAGATAATGCCGTTTGATCTTTTTTGTCGATCAAAAATGTTAATTCTTACTTAACAGGAAAGTTAAAATAAGTTTTTGGAAAAGGTTCATTTCTTAATGTAAAATGCCACCATTCATTAGAATAATACTTAAAACCATTTGAAATCATTATTTTTTTTAAAAATAATCTATTGTTTTTTTGTTTTTTGCTAATTTTAGGATAACTAGTGTGTGATATTTTCCCGAAAAAATCATAAGGACTCCCCATATCTAATTCTTTCCCAGTTTTCTTATTAATAATTGTTAAATCAACAGAACTACCTCTTGAGTGTCCTGATCTTGAAGCAATATAACCTAGCTTAAAAAGGTTCTTTTTATTTATTTTAGGGTAGTATTGTTTTTTTGTTATAGTATCTTTTGGTGTTTTAGCCCATTTTACAAAATGATTTACTGCACTTTGTGGCCTGTAGGCATCAAAAATTTTTAAACTGAGTCCTTTTTTTAATAATTTTTCTTGTATTTTTTTTAATGCTTTTACAGTTTTAGTAGAAGTAATTAATACAGGTTCTTCATAACCTTTTACAGATACACCTAGAAAATTATTTGTATAACAATATCTTAATTCTTGTTGAATTGAGGGAATAATATCGTTTACATACGAGAATCCTTTAGGTAGTTTCTGAGAAAACCCAAATAAAATATTAAATAATAATAGTATTGAAAGTGTCCATTTCATGTTTGTAAAAATAAGGAAATGAAATAAAAAGCCAAAGCTCTTTAGAGCTTTGGCAAAGTAAACCAAGTATTAGTTTTAGAGCTAGCTAACTAAAAAACCAATTTTTTAATGAAGACTAACAACTCTCGTTATAGTCCATTTATTATTTTCTTTTTTCCATAT
>CALISK010000095.1 GCA_938041625.1 uncultured Tenacibaculum sp.
ACCTTTTAATTCTTTTATATAATCTACAGATTCATCACCGTGTAATTGTAATGCTTCTAATTGATATTCTTCTGCCAATGAAACTACAATTTCTAAATATTCATTTACAAAAACACCCGTTTTTTTAATTCCTTTTGGTAACTCTGGAATTACCCCTTCAAAATTTCGTTTCGATTTATCATAGAAAATAAAACCCATATAGTCTGGTTGTAACTCCGCTACTTGTTTTATGTTTTCTACCTCTTTCATTCCGCATACTTTCAACTTCATACGTTCTTTTGTTTATTATAATTATACAATAGGCTTATCGATTTAAAATAATCAGATTCAAAAGAAATCACTCTTATATCTTTAATTTTAAAAACTTCGTCAAAATCTAAATCAATGGTTCCGTCTGATTTTATAGAATCCATCGAAAAGCTTTCTATATCAAAACTTTCTAAAACACCATAGAATAACTCATCTTCTCCCTCTTCTTGAAACTCAAAACATCCATAGGTCTCTTCTAGCCATTTTAACGTTCCTAACGTATTTTTAAATTTAAAATTTTTTGGCCTCTTTATTTCTATTTCTTTTAATTCTATGACCTTTTGTATGATTTCAGAGTTTTCCGTTTCAAATCGATCTTCTACATGAGATTTACTCAATAACCTGTATCCATCAATTTCATAATCACTAGGAATCGATTTTATTAAAATCCAATCGTCATTTTCATCTAAAAAAACACCTGTTTCTAAATCTTCCCAATCACCTATTTGATAATTTTCTATTTTCAAATCGCTCTTATTATCTAATTTGATCTATAAACTGTTTACACGAAACTCCTGGGTTTTCTTCTTTCATAAAGTTTTCTCCAATTAAAAACCCTTGAAAACCAAGTTCTTTTAAACCTGTTACAATTCTAGGGCTACTAATTCCGCTTTCAGAAACTTTAATAGCACTGTCTGGAATTTGCTTTGCTAAAGCCATAGAGTGCTCTAAATCCACTTTAAATGTTTTTAAATTACGGTTATTAATTCCGATGATTTTATTATTCAAATCTGAAATCTTATCTAAATCTTGTTGACTATGAACTTCATACAACACCTCTAACCCTAAATCATTTGCTAACTGTCCGTAATTCTTTATCTCTTCAGCCGTTAAACAAGCAGCTATTAATAAAATAACATCAGCACCAATAGCTTTAGCTTCTACAATTTGAAATCCGTCGATTACAAAATCTTTACGTAAAATAGGTTTTATCGAATTTATTGTTCGAGCTTCCATTAAATCAGCCATAGTCCCTCCAAAAAAGGACGTATCTGTTAATATCGATTGTGCTGCTACATTAGCGTCTAAATATCCATTAGTAACCTCTGTAACTGAAACTTTATCGTTAATAATTCCTTTAGATGGTGATTGCCTTTTAAACTCTGCTATAATTCCTGTTGATCCTTTTTCTGTTAAAGATGCTTTTAATGAAATTGGTGTTCTTTTAAAATTAGGACTTGCTACTAATTTTTTCACAGGTACTTCTGATTTTATTTTAGCAACCTCCTGCTTTTTAAATGCTATTATTTTATCAAGTATCGTCATTCTTATTTTCTTTTGTCACTTCTAATAATTTTCAATTACTAAACAATAGGTTAAAACCCGTTGATATTTTCTTTTTGTGTTTGAAAATCTATTCGAACTAACATTACTATTTATTCTTTTTATCTTCTTTTGTTACTTCGAGTGAAATTATTTGTAATGGAATGTAAAATAATTTTGTATCGAGAAGTCTTCAAACTGTTCTCGATACAATTTTTCATTCCGTTATCACTTTATAAAAAATTACTCGAACTGACATTTATTTTCACTTTATTATATGCTCAATTGTAGTTAATAATTAATTACCTACTTCTTAACTACGCTTTAAATTCTCCATTCATAATTCAAAACTCCTAATTCGTAATTAACTTCCTAAGACACTCTGTTGCCTTTCCTTCAAACAGCGATCTTTTTGCTTCTTCAAAAGCAGCTTCAAAACTCTTTGTATCATCAACTATAGTTAATGCAAAAGCTGCATTTGTTAATACCACTTTATTCTGTGCTTCTGTACCTTCTCCTTCTAAAATAGTTTTAAATATTTTAGCTGCTGATGCTACTGAATCTCCTCCATAAATATCAGACTGTAAAACTCTTTGCTTTCCTAAATCTTCTGGAGTTATTAATTGTTCTCCTTTTTTAGAAAATAATTTAAATGCACCAGTTAAAGAAATTTCATCATATCCATCCAATGCATGTACAATTCCATAATTGGTTCCTTCTTCTTGTAAAATGTAGTTATATAAACGTGCTACTTCTAAATTAAACGTTCCTAATAATTGATTTTGTGCAAAACTCGGATTTACTAATGGTCCTAACATATTAAAAAACGTTTTTAATTTTAACGCTTTTCTTACTGGCCCAACTGCTTTCATTGCTGGATGAAATTTAGGAGCATGCAAAAAACAAATATTTGCTTTTTCTAATTGCGATTTTAAAATCGATTCATCATTCGTAAACTCATATCCGAAACTCTCTAGCATATCTGAAGAACCTGATTTTGAAGAAACAGAATAGTTACCATGCTTGGCTACTTTTTGTCCTGTACCTGCAACAATAAATGATGTTAATGTAGAAATATTAAAAGTATCTTTTCCATCTCCTCCAGTTCCTACAATATCAATGGTATTAAAATCAGATAAATCTACTTTAACTGCTAATTCTAATAATGCTTCTCTAAAACCTGAAAGTTCGTTTGCTGTAATAGGTCGCATCATAAACACCGTTAAAAAGGATGCCAAATGTGCCTCATTATATTCTGCTTCAGCAATACGTATTAAAATCTGTTTTGCTTCTAATTTTGATAATCGTTTGTGTTGATATAAATCGTTTAAAATTTCTTTCATTTTAATTACGAATTTTAACTTAAAATTTTCGAATCATGAATATCGTTTTCAAATTAGAATTTTGTTTGTTAACTTTAACAATAGGTTGAAATCTATTGATATCCTTTAAAAAAGGTTTTAATTTATCAATGACAAAACTACTAACTCGTAATTCATAATTCCTAGTTGTTAATTACTTTTTACACTATTAATAAAGTTACGAACCAATTGCTCTCCTACCTCTGTTAAAATACTTTCTGGATGAAATTGAACTGCACTTATTTGATGCTTTATATGACGAACCGCCATAATTCCGCCATCCTCATCTACTGCTGTTACTTCTAATTCAGAAGGTAAATCTTCATTAGAAGCAATCCATGAATGGTAACGAGCTGCAGGAAATGTTTCAGGAACACCCTCAAAAATAACAGCATCTGATTTGGTTACTTTCATATCTGTAGCAACACCATGAAATACTTCATTCATGTTTATTATTTTTCCACCAAACACTTCTGTAATTGCTTGTAAACCTAAACAAACTCCAAAAATTGGTTTTATTCCTGCATACGTTCTAATTACATCCTTTAAAATACCTGCTTCATCAGGAATACCTGGTCCTGGTGATAACATAATTAAATCATATGTTCCTACTTCATCAATCGTAATTTCATCATTTCTATAAACATCTGGGTAGGTACCTGTAATTTTCTCTACCATATGTACCAAATTGTAGGTAAACGAATCGTAGTTATCTAATATTAATATTTTCATCTTAAATATTTTCTGCTAAGATTAATGCTTTTTTTAAAGCGGCTAATTTATTATTTACTTCTTGTAACTCCTTTTCTTCATCTGAATGAATTACAATCCCTGCTCCTGCTTGATAATACAATACATTATTTTTACTTACAAACGAACGAATTGCAATCGCTAAGTTTACATCTCCATTTAAACCAATAATACCAACGGCTCCGCCATAAAACCCTCTCGATTGATTTTCGTATTTATTAATTAACTCCATTGCCTTATATTTTGGTGCTCCACTTAAGGTTCCTGCCGGAAAAGTATCTCCTACTATTTTTATTGGATCTGCTGTAATTTCTCCTTGAACCGTAGAAACTAAATGTATTACATGGCTAAAATACTGCACTTCTTTAAATACTTCTACAGTAACATTCTCTGCATGTTTACTTAAGTCGTTTCTTGCCAAATCAACTAACATAACATGCTCTGCTGTTTCTTTTTTATCGTCAGAAAGTTTTTTCCCTAATTTAATATCTTCAGTCATATCACCAGTTCTTCTAAAAGTACCGGCAATAGGATTGATAATTGCTTTGTTGTTATTTATTTTAATTTGAGCTTCTGGTGATGATCCCATTAACTTGAAACTTCCGTAATCGAAATAAAACAAATAAGGTGACGGATTAATAGAACGTAAAGCTCTATATACATTAAATTCGTCTCCCTTAAATTCTTGTTGAAATTGACGCGATAATACTAATTGAAAAACATCTCCTCTTTTACAGTGTGCTTTCGCTTTTCTTACGTTTTCTATAAAATCTTCACTGGTTACATTGGATGTTTCTTCTCCTTTAATTTCGAATTTCTGTGTATTAAATGCCTGTGCATTTATAATTGTTTCTATTTCTTCTATTCTAGAAGTTTCTCCTTCTTCTAAATTCTCAATTAATTGCATTTCATCATTAAAATGATTAATTGCGATAATAAAACGATAAAAACTATACTGCATCATCGGAATTGCAGAAGGTGCATCTGGATTATCTAAAGTAATAGTTTCAAAATACTGAACACTATCAAAGGTAGTATACCCGTACAATCCGTTAAATGATTTTAATTGCTCTTCGCAATCCAAATCAATCAAATTAGAAAACCCATCAAATAAGGTATTAAAATTACGATCAATCGTATTTTTTTCTATTTCTTTATTTTTTACAGAGATTGAGAATTCGTTTTTATCTGCTTTAAAAGATAATAATGGTTCTATACATATAAAAGAATAGCTTTCTTCTTTACTATGATAATCTGAACTTTCTAATAATAATGTATTCGCATATTTATCTCTTAAACGCAAATACAATCCTACAGGAGTCACGGTGTCAGAAATCTTTTTTTTACTAAGTGTTTTAAATTGTATTGGTTTCATTTTTAATTTTGTTCAATAAAAAAAGGCTTATCGCGAGATAAGCCTTTTTCGTTATTATTTATATATAACAAGATGGTCTCACTAACGTACGTTAAGAGTTTTCCACCACCAGTTATTTAATTGTGTCGTTTTCATTTGCTACAAATTTATAAAGTCATTTTATTTTGTACAAATTTTATGGCACTTTTATTTTGTTTGATGATAATGTAATGCGTTCATAACATATACCATAGGTGCATTCCAATTAATAGTTACTTCATTAGAAGCGTAGGAACACCAAGTATCTGAATACGATTTTGCTGGCATTTTACTTGGATATTTACATTTATCTTGCTGTCCTGGTTGTGGTCCACCAACTACCATACCTGGAATTGCTTGTTTAATTTTATCTGCTTGTGATATTCTATGATGTGGGTTTTTCGATGTATTTTCACCTACTCCTGTTATAAAAGAAACTCCCAATCCATTTCTTCCTAGTAAATAATCCATTCCTGTAAAGGTTGCATCCAAAAATGAAGCATCTTTCGAAACTTCATACGCTTTTACCAAATACATTAATTGATTTCCTGCCACCCCATTACTTCCCCACAAATAATCTGGAGTACGCATTGCAATTCGCATAGGGGATTGCTTAATATTCTTTTTTAACTCAGTTGCTTTCTTTAACAACTTCTCCTTAGCCAGCGATACATTTAATTCTTTAGCAAGTTCTTTTTCAAAATTAACAATTGAATATAAAGCCAAAGCACTTGTATCTTGCCACCAAGGCACTTCATTCGAAATAGATTCAATAGCAATTTCCTTTTTATATGAAGCCTCTTTTGTTGTTATAAACAATTCTGTTGCTGCCCATTGAAATTCTCCCGAAATATTAGGATCTTCATATTGTCCTGTTTTTACTCCTTTCGGATTTAAATAATATTCTTTGGGATTTTTTTTAGCCCAAGCATAAGCTTTCTTTGAGGCTTCAATCAGCCTTGTACTGTAATTTGGCTTCTCTGCTTTGAACTCTCTAAATATTCTAGCTGCGATAGCTGTTACTGCTGCAAAATTTAATGCTGCCCCTGTACTTTTCTTAATTACATATCTATCAAAATTATATTCTTTAGGTACAATAACTCCAGAAAAATTTAATCCTGTTAATTTATGATATACACCTCCATCATTCGGATCTTGCATTGCTAACATCCAATCTAAATTCCAAATTACCTCATCTAAAATATCTGGTAAATTATTATTAGATTCTGGAATATTAAACTTCTTACTCTTGTAATAATTAGAATAATTCTCATATGCGCTTAATAATGTATAAGTACTTATTCCACTATTTACCACGTATTTGTTATAATCACCTGCATCATACCAACCTTTAGTTGCTGAGATAATAGTTCCTTCAGGTCTTTCTTTAGTTGCTGCAGAAGCATGAACTTTTACTTTAGTATCTAAAATTGCAGCTGGTCTTGTCCATTTACCTCCAAACTCTTTTGTTATTTCTGTAGAAGAACGATTGTAATAATAGTATTTAAAAACATCTTTTGTTGCTTTTTCATAAATAGAAGAACTTACTCTAAAATTTTTCTCTTTATCGTTTATAGCAATAACATATTCTCCTTCTTTGTTTATCTCAGAAAAACTAATAATACCTACATGTTCATTTGCATCTTTCCAAAATTGACTATTTTTAATTACTCCCGATTTTATTACGGTTCCTTTTTTATCTTTAATATTATATTTTAAATTAGAAATAACAGTATTAGAGTTCACCGAAATAACTTTTGTCTTTCCTACAGCATATCCTAATTGATTTAAACGGATTTCAACAGCACCATCTGTTGTTTTTTGTGCTATACAATTTAAAGTAGTTAGTAATAATAAATATTTAATAAACTTCATAATTTAAAATCTGGTTAATACATCTCCAATTTAAGTCAAAAAAATTATCTAAAAATATCAAACTTCAATTCTTTTAAATCAAAAACAAAAATAAAATAACATTTAATTACTTAAAACAACTTTTAAGTTTCATTTAACAATCAATATTAAACAATTAGTTTTTATTAAGAAGTATAATCAAGTAATTTGAAGCATAATTAAAAGTATAATATATTAAAAAATATAGATATGTGTGGAATTGTTTGTGCGTTTGACTTAAAGGAAAAGACTGAGGTTTTAAGACCTCAGATTCTAGAGATGTCTAAAAAAATTCGTCATAGAGGTCCGGATTGGAGCGGTATATATAGTGATGACAAAACAATTATGGCTCATGAAAGATTAGCCATAGTAGATCCTACTTCTGGTCAGCAACCTCTTTTTAGCAATGATAGAAGATTTGTTTTAGCTGCCAATGGAGAAATATATAATCATAAAGAATTAAGAGAACAATTTAAAGATAATTACGAGTTTCAAACAAAATCTGATTGTGAAGTTATTATTGCTTTATATAAAGAAAAAGGAGTTGAATTTTTAGATGAATTAAACGGAATTTTTGGTTTTGCTATTTACGATGCTAAAACAGATGAGTATTTAGTTGCCAGAGATCATATGGGAATCATTCCTTTATATATGGGATGGGATAAAAAAGGAACTTTCTACGTTTCTTCAGAATTAAAAGCCTTAGAAGGAGTTTGTAATAAAGTAGAAGTTTTTCCTCCGGGACACTATTACACAAGAGAAGATGGTTTACAACGTTGGTACTCTAGAGACTGGATGGAATATAATGCCGTGAGAGAAAACCAAACTAGTATTGATGAATTACATGATGCTTTAGACGCAGCCGTTCATCGTCAATTAATGAGTGATGTGCCTTATGGTGTACTTCTTTCTGGCGGATTAGATTCTTCTATTACCTCTGCTATTGCTAAAAAATATGCTTCTAAAAGAATAGAATCGGATGATGCAGATGAAGCATGGTACCCACAATTACATTCTTTTTCAATTGGATTAGAAGGATCTCCAGATTTAGCTGCTGCTAAAAAAGTTTCTGAATACATTAAAACGATTCATCATGAAGTTACTTTTACCATACAAGAAGGATTAGACGCTATTAAAGATGTTATTTATAACTTAGAAACCTATGATATTACAACAATTAGAGCTTCTACTCCAATGTATTTATTAGCGAGGGTTATTAAATCAATGGGTATAAAAATGGTGTTATCTGGTGAAGGAGCTGATGAGATTTTTGGAGGTTACTTGTATTTTCACAAAGCACCAAATGCAGAAGAATTTCATAAAGAGACTGTTCGTAAATTAGACAAATTGTACCAATATGATTGTTTAAGAGCCAATAAGAGTTTAATGGCTTGGGGTATTGAAGGTCGTGTTCCTTTTTTAGATAAAGAATTTATGGATGTTGCTATGCGAATTAACCCAGAAGATAAAATGATTAATGGGGAACGTATGGAAAAATGGGTATTA
>CALISK010000096.1 GCA_938041625.1 uncultured Tenacibaculum sp.
TTTTACAAGAATTTTTCTCAAATACAATAAAACATGCTAAAGCTTTTAAATTAGAAGTTACATTAATTTTTAAAGACAATGTGCTTACAATAAGAGCTAAAGATGATGGTGTAGGTTTTAAATCGGAAGATATAAGCAAAAAAGGAATTGGTTTGGAGAATATAAAAACAAGAGCAAAACTAATAAATGCCGAAGTAAATTTAGAATCAAAGCCAAATTATGGTACTATTTTAAATATTTATTACTATTTTTATAAAGTATAATCCCCTTATACAACAGTTATTTATTAATCTAACAATCAATCGACTATGAAGTATTCAGTTGTTGTGGTAGACGATCATACGTTATTATCACAGGCTATTGAAGGCATGGTTAATACTTTTGATAAATTCAAAGTATTATACACGTGTAAAAATGGGGGAGAAGTACAAGATAAGTTTAAAGCTTCACCCAGGAACATTCCTGATATTGTTCTGGTAGATGTTAATATGCCAGTAATGAATGGAATAGAAACTACGGAATGGATTGTAGCAAATTATCCGAATGTTCATGTATTAGCTCTTTCTGTAGAAGATGCAGATGGCACTATCTTAAAAATGCTAAAAGCAGGTGCTATTGGTTATCTATTAAAAGATGCCCAAAAGGATGTATTAGAAAAGGCTTTGTTAGAAATTATTGAAAACGGTTTTTATCATACTAGAAATGTAACAAATCTTCTTTTAGATTCTGTTTCTGGTAAAGGAGGTAGAAGGCGTGTGAATTTCAAAGAAAACGAACTTAAATTTATGCGTTTAGCTTGTTCGCAATTAACGTATAAAGAAATTGCCGAAAAAATGTTTTTAAGTCCAAAAACGATAGACGGCTATAGAGATAGTTTATTTACGAAGCTAGATGTAAGAAATAGGGTAGGTTTAGTAGTTTATGCAATTAAGAATAAAATTTTTACACCATAAAACTATTGGATAAATAACTACTTTTTTAATTTTTGTGTTTAAATATCAGTTTTCGATAACTTTATTAAGTTAAGTCGAAGTAAGATACTTTGAAGTAATATTAAAAAGTAATTGAGCTGATATTACCGGGCTTATAAGATGTCATTTCGTTATTAAAAATTTAATAAAGGAGTTATCCCTAAATATCTTTAAGTTTTAAATAAACACAAGAGTGCTTATAAGTTAGGTAATTCAATATTTATCGGTAAATTTGCAGCATGGAAGAAACGAACAGACAGCGAAAGATAGCAGGAGTATTACAGAAAGACTTAGTAGATGTTTTACAACGTGCTGCGCAAGATGGAATGAAAGGAGTGTTAATTTCTGTATCTAAAGTATCTGTAACAGCAGATTTAGGAGTAGCAAAAGTATATTTAAGTGTTTTTCCGTCAGAAAAAAGAAAAGAAATAATTGAAGGAGTAAAATCTAATACTACTTCTATTCGTTATGAAATGGCGCAAAGAACTAGAAACCAATTAAGAAGAATGCCAGAGTTGTTGTTCTTTGGAGATGATAGTTTAGATTATATTGAAGAGATTGATAAATCTTTAAATGGAGAAGATGAAAACCCAATTAAAAATCCAAAAATATTACCTCGTCGTCAAAAAAGATAACCAATAATAATTATTACATTGCCATTACTAATTTGGTAACGATTGAATTTTCCATTATACATAGCAAAACGATACTTAAGACCTAAGAATAGTACTAATGCCATAAATATTATTACTGTAATAGCCATGTTTGGTGTTATAGTAGGGGCGATTGTATTATTTATTATACTATCCGGTTTTTCTGGTTTACGAACTTTTAGCTATTCTTTGCTAAATACATCTGACCCAGATATTAAAATTACGACAGCAAAAGGTAAGTCGTTTAATTATACTTCTAAAATAGATGAAGAATTACTATCAAATACAAACATAGCTTCTTTTTCTAAAGTAGTAGAAGAACGTGTTTTTTTAAAGTATAAAGATAAAGATCATACAGCTTACATAAAAGGAGTTGATACGAATTATAAAGATATCATTAAAATTGATTCTTCTTTTTTTTGGGCAGGTTCTTGGATAGATCCAGAATTTAAAAATACAGCAGTAGTTGGGGTAGGGATTATGGCAAAATTGTCTAACCTTTCTAGATTAGAGTTTGTAAATCCGCTGCAAATTTATGTACCTAAGCCAGGTAAAGGGTATCTAAACCCCAATAATGCATTTAACAGTGTTAAAACTCAAATAATTGGTGTTTATAGAGGTAGAGAAGATTTTCATAGTAAATATGTGTTTACAGAATTAGAAGTAGCTCAACAACTATTAAATTATGAGTCAGAAAAAATAACTGGTGTTGAAATAAAGTTACGTAATAATGATAAACCAAATGAAGAGGTAACAGTTTTAAAAAATGCTTTAGGAAAAGATTACATTATACAAACAAGAATAGAGTTGAATGCTTTAATTCATAAAGTAATTAATACCGAAAATTTCGTTTCTTATTTAATTTTTACGCTTATAGTAGTTATTGCATTGTTCAATATTGTGGGAGCTATTATAATGATGATTATGGATAAACGGAAAAACTTAAAAACCTTATTAAACTTAGGAGCTAGTTTAAAAGAAGTGAAGCAAATATTTGTTTTACAAGGTTTTTTGTTAGTTTTAATAGGGTTAGGTATTGGTTTATTTTTAGGAGTTATCTTAATATTTTTACAACAAAAATTTAAATGGTTTAATATTGCTCCAGGAATACCTTATCCTGTAGAGTTTCATTGGAGTAATTTAATGATAGTTGCTTTAACTATTGTCGTTCTAGGGTTTTTAGCTTCTAAAATAGCTGGAAGTAGAATCTCTAAAGAATTTATAGAAGATTAAAAGAAAAAGTAAAAATGAGGAACAATTGTTAAAATAGTTTCTTGAATTGGGATTATTCTAATTACTTTCATGAGATATTGTAAATGTTTCTTTTTAGTGACCTCCGCCGTTACATCGAGATTTACTTTATGTTTCATTTATACTATCAAAAAGTTGTTTCTTTATTAATAGTAACAATTTACTCATTTTTACTTACACTATTATGACACCTTAATTTCTAAAAAGTCACAATTAATATTAATATATACAAATATAAAGTATTTACTGTGTGTGTTTTATGTAGAAATAAGCATAAATAGTGTAAAAAACAGAAAAGGTAACGTGTTTATCTATAGTTGATTAAGATGAGTGGTAAAACTAATATTAAATTTAGAGAATCCTTAATTTATAAGAGAATGTGTTTTTTGAAAAGAGAAAGTTATATTTTAATTATTCCTTTGAACTATTAATATGAATGATTATTGGTTTTTTAGCATCTTTATCTCTTTTTGAACGACCAAATAAACCAATAGTAACATCATTAGGAGAGGTTTTGCTTAATTCATTTGGGTTTACATAAGTATACATTCCATATCCATGACCAGAAACTATCCAACCTTTGGTTTTATTTAAAGTGATAACATTAAAATCACCAGCAGAGCCACCAGGTGATACTGGTCCAAACTCTTTCATTAATTTAATAGCTTCTTCTTCAATATTAATAACTTTTGTTACATCATCAAATATAATATATGTACCATTTTGAAATAAAACCCAATCTTTAAATTTAGGATTAATGGCAAGCTTAACATTTTCAAGTAAAGATTTTTGTATTGTATTTTTAGAAACAATAGTAGAACTCTTTTCTTTTTTGTTATTATCACAACTAAAAAAGAATAAAAATGTTGTTAGAATAATGATTCCTTTTTTCATGGCGTTGCCTTTAATTATAAGCCCCTAACTAATGGTTAAACTCGTTAAAATTCACCTTTTGTAAATGGGGAATAGAAAAACTTATAGCGATCTACTATCTTGGATCTAAATAACTCATTTAAAGAATCTCAGGAATAATACTATCACCAAATTTAGATTCAATTTCATTTAAAGCAGCAAATACATCTACAGAATCATCAGAAGTAACTAGTTTCATTCTATGTTCTTTAAAGTGTGGAATTCCTTTAAAGTAATTGGTGTAATGCCTTCTAGTTTCTACAACTCCTAAGCGTTCACCTTTCCAATCAATAGACATTTGTAAATGTCTTCTGGCCACTTGTACACGTTCAGCAATACTTGGTTTTGGTAAATATTTCCCAGTTTTAAAATAATGTTTAATTTCATTAAAAAACCAAGGATAACCAATAGCAGCACGACCAATCATACAGCCATCTAAGCCGTAACTATCGCGCATTTCCATTGCTTTTTCAGGTGAATTTACATCTCCATTTCCAAAAACAGGAATGTGCATTCTAGGGTTATTCTTTACTTCTGCAATAGGTTTCCAATTAGCATTTCCTTTATACATTTGAGCACGAGTACGACCATGAATAGAAATTGCTTTACAACCAACATCTTGCAACCTTTCAGCCACTTCTACAATACGAATAGAATTATCATCCCAACCTAATCGGGTTTTAACTGTAATAGGTAAACTCGTATGTTTTACCATTGCTTCAGTAAGCTTTACCATTAAATCGATATCCTTTAAAATACCAGCTCCTGCACCTTTAGAAACTACTTTTTTAACAGGGCAGCCAAAATTAATGTCTATAATATCTGGTTTTGTTTTTTCAACAATTTCTACAGAACGAAGCATCGAATCTATATTAGCACCAAATATTTGAATACCTACAGGACGTTCTTTCTCGTAAATATCTAATTTAATTACACTTTTAGCAGCATCACGAATTAAGCCTTCAGAAGAAATAAACTCAGTGTATACTACATCTGCACCATTTTCTTTACATAAAGCCCTAAAAGGCGGATCACTTACATCTTCCATTGGAGCCAATAATAATGGGAAATCCGGAAGTTCTATATTATCTATCTTTACCACGGGGCAAAGTTAAGTCTTTTATTCATTTGAGGAAAGAGATAAGTTAAGACCTAATTTTCTGCATTTAAAATTTTATCTACAATATTAAAATACTGAGTTTCGCTGGTGTCATAACTAAACCCCATATAATATAACATATCCATTTTTGTTTTATGAGCAATTACCATATTACGTTTTGGTATTACAGTAATATATTGTCCACCATAACCACGAGCTGTATAAGCACCTTTAACATCAGGGTTATTATTAAGGTTTTCAAATAACCACCACATATGACTATAAGAGAATTGGAAAGGACTTTTATTAGTTAAGTTGTATCTCTTATTTACGGTGTCTTTTGGAGTGGTAGTAGTGGTAGTTTTTTGCATCCATTCTTTAGAAACCAATTGTTTTCCATTCCATGATCCATTATTTAACATTAATTGACCAATTTTAGCCATATCTCTAGTAGATAAATACATATGATAGGCAGAATACCTAGATTTATCTTTGTTTGCAGATCTTCTTTGGTTTTTTATATTCCAATCTTGAAAACCTAAAGGTTTTGCTAATTGTGTTTCTAATTCTTCATATACTGTATTTCCTGTTTTGGTTTCAAGAATATGACCCGCTACATTATAATCCCAATTATTATATAAAAAATATTCACCTGGTTTTACACTTCCTCTTTCAAGCACATTAGCTATATCATAACCACCATTAGCAGGAATGTGAAAAACACCAGAACGTGCATTAATAATATGATTAATGGTAGCTGTTTTTTCTATTTCTAATAAACCATCATCTTCATCAATACCAATATCTCCAATAGTTTCTTCTAAATTAATGATTCCATTCTCAACATGTTTTCCATACAACATACTTAAAATACTTTTTCTGCAAGAAGCTAAATAACTTACTTCTTTTATGTCTCCATATGAATATGTTATTTTTCCGTTTTTTAAAACTAACAATCCTGTAGTTGCCAATTTTTCTTTTAAGTGTTTTGTTAATGCATTTATTTTATCTGTATTAAAATTTTGAGCCTTCGATATTTCAAAAGAGGTTCCTTTAAAGCTACTTCTACGCATATAAAAGAATTTATAATAAGGAATAAGAATGCTTATTATAATTAGAAAAATAACTACAATTAGGATTTTAACTTTTTTAGTCATGCTTTTTACATTTAAGTTTATTGTAGCACAAAGAATCTGTTTTTTATTTAGTTAGCCCACTTATAACGTGTTTTGAGAGTAAATAAATTAACTTTTAAGAGTATTTATAAACTCTTTAGGGGAAAGACCTACTTGTTTTTTGAATATCCTATAAAAACTAGCTTCAGAGTTGAACCCACACTCTAGTGCAATTCCAAGAATAGATAACTGTTTTAAATTAGCTTCTTGTAATTTAGATTTTACTTCTTCAACTCTGTATTCATTAATTAACTCTCTAAAACTTTTATTAAATTGAGTATTGATTATTTGAGATACTTGACGTTGATTTATATTAATTTTTTTAGAAAAATATTTAATAGAAAGAGTAGGTATTAAAAAGAGTTTATCTTCTTCTAGAGCTTTTTTAATGGCTTTCTCAATTTTATTTGAAAGTTCTAAATTAAGTTGTTCAGGTTTTTTAGGGAGGCTATTGTTTTGTGTTATTGAAATTTCATAATGAGGCTGTTTGTAGCCCATGAAACCTAAATAATAAATTAAAAAAGCTAAAAAGATATTAAACAATTGCCAAGGTATAAGTGTATGTTCTCTTAGGTTAAATAAGGGGTTTCCTATAAGATTTATTGATACAAGAATACCTAAAATAGCAAAAAGAGAAAATACATTCTTTAACCAGTTAAAACTAGGATACGTATTATCTGATGTAGTGTTGTTTAACCATTTTTTGTATTCTAATAATTTAAAATACCCTAAAGAAATGTAGATAATTAAAGAAAGAAAACCTAAATAGTCCTCAATTCTTTTTATAAGATCGAAATGTAATAAATTGGCCCAAGCTTCTTTTTTAGCTAAATCTGTTGTACTAATTGCTAAAAAATATACAACAAAGGCATAAGTTTGAGATATTGTGAAGGGGATGAAATGTATAAAGTGTTTTCGTTTAAATTTAAAAGTATTGTTAAGTAAGTAAATAACAAAAAAATACATTAAAGGCCCAGTAACTACTTCAACAGCATTTGGAAAATATTTTATAAAGTGTGTTTCCCATAAATAAAGAGTGTGCCAAAGAGTTTTAAGACTTAAAAAGCAGAAAGAAATAATACCTAGTGCTAAAAAACGATTACTACGTCTGTTTTTTTTAGAAAGAAGAAGTAAGATACTTGTTATAATCCCTTGAACAATTCCAATAATAATTAAAAGGTTATAAAGTGTAAACTGATTTTGCATATTTTAAAGACTACCAATTTGAGATAAAATTACAGTTTTGTAAACTGATTTTAGAAGTTTGTTTTTAATCATCAAATAAAGATCAGCTAAAGACAAAAAAACACTAATTTTTCTTCAACAATTTCTATACTTTTAAAGCCCTGTTTTTTATCATTGAATTGAGTATTAATCTTAGTTTAATACATTAAAAATTACTACTTACCTTTTGTTTTTAATGTTTATATTATAATAATAATTGGGTTTTGTTAAATACAGAAAAGCATATAATAGATGAAAAAATATAATTGGGCTATTTTAGGGTGTGGAAAAATAGCAGGAAAATTCTCAAGTGATTTAAGTTTGTTAGAAAATGCAAATCTGTATGCCACAGCTTCAAGAAAATTGGATAAATCAAAAGAGTTTGCAGAGAAGTTCGGTTTTGAAAAAGCGTATGGTAGTTATAAAGAAATGTTAGAAGATACAAAAGTAGATATTGTATATATCGCTACACCCCATACTTTTCATGCAAAACACACTTTGTTAAGTTTAAAACATAAAAAAGCAGTTATATGTGAAAAAGCTTTTGCTATCAATCAAAAAGAAGTAGAAAAAATGATAACAACTTCTAAAGAGAAAAATATTTTTTTGATGGAGGCTTTTTGGACACGTTTTATACCGAGTTTTAAAAAAGTACTTGAAATTATACAGTCAAATGAATTGGGTGATTTAAAAGTAATTCAATCAGATTTTATGTTTCACGCACCATTTGATGCTAAAAGTAGGTTGTATAATATGGAGTTAGGAGGAGGTTCATTATTAGATATAGGAATATACCCTGTATTTGCTGCATTAATGACCTTAGGAGTTCCGCAAAAAATTAAAGCTAAAGCACAGCTCAGTGCTACAGGTTCTGATGAACATTTAGAAATGATTTTTGAGTACGAGGGAGGTTCAAAAAAAGCATATTTAAAATCAGGTTTTAAATGTGATTCATTTAACGATACCATATTCCATTTTGAAAAAGGAGTAATAAGAGTTTCTAGAGAGTTAAATGAAACCATTTTTGTAAAGAAAAATAAAGGAATAGAAGAAATTAAAGTAAATGATGGTTTAGGATTTGGTTACCAATTTGAAGCAGCACATGTAATGAAATGCTTAGATGAACAATTAATAGAAAGTCCAATTTTGCCACACTCTTTTAGTCTTAAATTAATAAAAATTTTAGATGAAGTTCGTGATAAAATTGGGGTAGTGTATTCTAATCATGATTAAGATTACTTTCTTGTTAAAAGTAAAACAAGGAGCTTTAAGCCCCTTGTTAATCTGAGTGTGAAAAATCTAATTCTAAAAAGTATTTAACTTTATGAATAGTTAAAATACTCTTACAACATTAAAACCAAAAGCAAGATCTCCTCCAGCATTACTTATAAAACCAGGTTCGTTTGATGATTGTGCATTGGTAAATAATAATTGAAATACATGTCCACCAGTTTCAATATCTATTCCAAATGTATATGGATTGTCATATACTGAATTTGTATCTCTACTAAAATTATGAACATATTCAGCATTTAAGCTAATACGTTTGCTTAGTTTGTATCTACCACCAAACCCCATTGCAAATTGATTGTGATTAGGAGTACCTGTTTCTTCCAGTATTTGTAAATTTTCTCTAATTAAAGTAGGAGCTAGTTCAAAAGAAAAGTTTTTAGAGAATCGTCTAGAAGCCAATAATTGTAAAGAATAACTATATCTATCAGCATCTTTTAATGTGAAATTGGTAAATCTATTCTGATCTAGTTCGGTATCTCTATTAATCGTACCATATCCAACTAAATTTATAGGGAATTTATCTGATTGCCTAGCTATTGAGGCTTTCGTTGCAAAAGAAAAAGTTTTTCTAAAAGATTCCCTACTAATACTAAACTGGATACCTTGCCAAAAACTATACAAAAGTTCAATTTTTGTACTGGCATTATCTAACCCTAAAAAAGTATCAAAACCATCTTTTAATGGACCAAATCTATGTGATACAATAAGATAAAAATCTCCTTTATCTGCAATTTTTGTAGATTGAAGATTTCCTATTTTTAATGCTTTAAAAGCAGGTTGTTGAAACTGAATATTCGGTTTAACTTCTTTGTCTAGTTCGTCAAGTAAATCATCTTGCGCGTTTGTAGAAATATTACTTGAAATAAAAATTAAAATAAAAAATTTAAAGATTATTGTTCTATTATAATACATTGGTTTAATTTTAATTCATTAAAAAGATCATCAAAACCTATTACAGCACCTTTTATGGTAACAATTTGATCTTTTTTTAGTTTGGTTAAAAAGGATTTATTTTCAAACTGGCAAAAGGTATTTCCGTCTAGTAAAAGACCTTCATCTTCTATAGATGAGATACGACCTTTTAATTGAATAACTTTTGTAATCCATTTGTCAGATTCAGTATTAATTTTTAATAGAAAATCTTTAGTGTTTCCTACAAAAACAACTTCAATCTCTTCTGTCTTTTTGGGAGGTTTGTAAATATATTTATAAACAGAAAATAGAATTATTAATAAAACTATAAACCCAAAAAATAAGACATTATTTCTTTTCTTTAAGTTCATAATTAATATCAATTATTACTTCTCGGGCTATTTTTCTTCGAACTACACTAGGTATTTTTATTTTAAAATCTTGTGGAGTAACTATAAAAGAAGAAGTTAAACGAAAAGAGTTATCACTCATTTTATAAATTTCTCCTGAAGTTTCTATTTCTTTGCCAATACCTTTTACAGTTAAAATACCTTTAAGCGTTACGTCTTTACTACCGGTTAAATTTTTAAGATCAAAACCAGTAATAGTTCCTTTAAAGGTAGCTTTAGGAAAAGTACTAGAATCCATATAATTTTCATTAAAGTGCTCTTGCATTAAAGCAACCTTAAATTTAAAAGCTCCAATAAAAATTTGAGAAGCTATTTTTCCTTCACTTGTAACAATAGCACTCGAACTATTATTTAAAGCCTGTACAGGTTCAAAGGCTCCGGTAGAAGCTTTAAAACCAGTTAATCCATTTCGGGTAAAATATTTTTGTGCTATTACTGATTGTACAGTAACTAATAGCAAAATAAAAAGTAATTTCTTCATGTTTTTTAATTTTCTAAATAACCATCTGCTTTCCATTTATCGATAATGGCTCTATTTGTACTAGATATTCTTCCTGCTGCTGGCATAGGTCTAGAAGTAC
>CALISK010000097.1 GCA_938041625.1 uncultured Tenacibaculum sp.
ACCTCAAATAGCTTTGACTATAAAGCCTATAAAGAAGCTAATTATGATAAGTTAGCAGAACACTTAGAAAAAAACATCGCTATTGATGTTATTTTAAATAATATGAAAACTACTATTTCTGAATAAAGTATGGGAATTGATTATGGACATGGTGATGATTTACATCATTATAAACAAATAACTTTTAAAGCTAATTTTAGTTCAAATGTTTGGTATCAAGGTGCACCAGAAAGTTTATTAACATATCTTACTAGTAAAATATTAAGTATTGAAAATTACCCTGCTCCTAATTCAGAAAACATCACGCAATTAATTGAAGAACATCATAATTTAAAAGCTCAATCATCTATTATTACTAACGGAGCTACTGAAGCTTTTTATTTAATTACTAATAGTTTTCATAGTAAATCGGCAACTATTTGTACTCCTTCTTTTTCTGAATATGAATTGGCTTCAAAAGTAAATAAATTGACGATGAAGTTTGTAGATAGAAAATCTATTCTCTCACATTCATTTGATACTGAAATTGCGTTTATATGTAATCCTAATAATCCAGACGGATTTGAATCTAGTACTGAAGAAATTGAAAAACTATTACAGCAGCATCCTGATACTTTATTTATTATTGATGAAGCCTATATTGAATTTACAAATACTTCTATTTCTTGTATTTCTTTAATTGAAAAGTATACGAACATTATTCTAATTAAATCATTAACGAAAATATTTTGTATACCAGGATTACGTTTAGGATATATTCTTGGTAATCCAACAATCATAAAAAAATTAGCCAATCATAAAATGCCTTGGAATGTAAATAGTATGGCTTTACACGCTGCTACTTTTATATTTAATAACTACAATACTTTATATCCTGATTTTGAAACCTGTTTTAAAAACACGCTACATTTACAACAAGAAATAAATAAAATAAGTGGATTTTCTATAGTTCCTACAAATACAACCTATTTCTTAATACAATTAAATAAACCCGTTTCTAAAGAACTCAAATCATATCTTGTTAATAAACATCAATTGTTAATTAGAGATGCTTCAAATTTTAGAAACCTAGATAGTCATTATATTAGAATAGCTAGTCAAATACCTGAAAAAAATCAACTGTTAATAAACGCTTTAAAACAATGGAATTTCTAATACCAATTTTGCCATTGTTATTCGGCTATATTCTTGATTTACTATTAGGTGATCCAAGATGGTTACCACATCCCATTCGTTTATTTGGAAATCTAATCTCTTTTGGTGAAAAGTATCTAAATAAAAATAAATCACAATTTTTAAAAGGTACTTTACTTACGTTATTACTAACTTCTTGTGTTTTTCTATTTTTCTATTTAAATAATCACTTATTAACACCTTATCCTATTGCTAAAATAACTTTTGAAACTATTTTTTTATTTTATGCTTTAGCTAACAAAAGCTTAGTTGAAGAAGGAAAAGCAGTTTTTACCGAGTTAAAAAAAGGAATTATTGAAGGTAGGAATCGATTATCATGGATTGTTGGCCGTGATACTTCTAAATTAAACAAACAAGAAGTTATAAAAGCTGTTTTTGAAACGCTTTCAGAAAATTTAAGTGATGGTGTAATTGCACCTCTTTTCTACTATGCTTTTTTAGGAATCCCTGGTGCTATGTTATACAAAATGGTAAACACTTTAGATTCTATGATTGGTTACAAAAATGAACGTTATATAAATTTCGGGAAATTTGCTGCAAAATTAGATGATGTTTTTAATTATATCCCTGCTCGTTTAACAACTTTTTTACTGTTACTCGTTACTTTTAAAATTCATAAACTTCCTTTTGTTTGGCAGCAAGGAAAAAATCACGCAAGTCCAAATGCTGGATATCCAGAAGCCGCTTTAGCCGTCATTTTAAACTGTCGTTTTGGTGGACCTAATTTTTATCACGGTGTTTTAGTTGAAAAACCCTTCATAGGAACAAACGATAGAATTATTAAGGAATCTGAATTTAAAAAAGTTGCTTCCATTAATCATACAGTTACTCTTATATTTGTTGTTCTTATAGCTATATTCATTTTTATATTTAAGTATTAGAGAAAACCAATCACTAAAAAAGAAAAACAAAGGATTTAAACCTCTTGACCTCATTTATGAAGCGATATATTATCACAGGTGCTCCTGGAACAGGAAAAACTACATTGATTAATGCTTTACGTGTTGACGGTTTTTATTGTTTTGAAGAAGTATCTCGTAGAATTATCATTTCAGAACAACAAAATAAAGGAAATAAAACACCTTGGGAAGATGTAATAGGTTTTACAAACTTAGTTTATAAAAAAACGTTAGAAGAACTTAAAATACCTGTAGATAAACAGGCTTTTGTTGATCGAAGTTTAGCAGATAATATTGCTTACTTAAAATTGAATCAAAAAGCTATAGACAATAAGTTTTCTAATTTTGAATATAAAAAATATTATCACACTACTGTTTTTATCTTACCTCCTTGGAAAGATATTTATATAGAAGATCCTCAACGATTGCAATCTTTTGAAGAAACAAAAAAACTACATGAATTATTTATAGAAATTTATACTGACTTAGGATTTTCTATTGAGGTTTTACCACAAAAAACTATTAAAGAACGGCTTAAATACATAAATGATTTTTTAAAGAAGCCCTAATATAATACCTCAAAAACACTCTT
>CALISK010000098.1 GCA_938041625.1 uncultured Tenacibaculum sp.
ATTCGCCTCTTCTCTACCAAATAACGGAGGTAAATTGTTAGTTAATTCTTCAATTAAAGAAAACAAGCTTACTATTTATTTTAAATTCTTTTCAAATAAAATTTCTTATAACAATATAGAATATCAATACCTAAAAGAACTTTACAACATCATTATTAAAACTCAAAACTCTTACTTAGAATATAAAAAACTATAAACAGTTACGTTTTTGGAAGTATATGCATTCTTTAAAAAAGAGTAATTAAAACTATTATAATCAATAGTTTTAATTACTCTTTTTCATTAATTTATATTTGAAAAAACAAACAAAACACCTCTACACTTGTAGAATCAAATTTAATACTCTACATTTGTAGAGTAAAATATAAGTTCGTAGAAATGAAATTATCGAAAACCGAAGAACAAGTTATGCAATATCTATGGAAGCTTGAAAAAGCTTTTATGAAAGATATACTTACTGAATTCCCTCAACCAAAGCCAGCTACTACTACAGTTGCTACTTTATTAAAAAGAATGATTGATAAAGGTTTTGTGAATTACAAACTTTATGGAAAATCTCGAGAATATTATCCTTTAATTAAAAAAACTGATTATTTCTCTAAGCATGTTAATGGCTTAATTAAAAACTTTTTTAACAACTCTGCTTCACAATTCGCATCATTTTTCACTTCTGAAACAAATTTGTCTGTAACCGAATTAGAAGAATTACGAAAGTTAATCGATTCACAAATTAAAGATCAAAAAAAATGATTACTTATATTTTAAAATCAAGTTTATGCCTAGCATTACTTCTAATATTTTATCATCTTTTTTTAGAAAAGGAAAAAATGCATCGTTTTAATCGATTCTTTTTATTGGTGAGTATACTCTTTTCTTTTTTAGCTCCGTTATATATTATATATATAAAATCTATTACAAGAATCACTCCTTCTCTTTCTAATAATTTTATTATTACTACTATTGAAAATAAAAATTCAAATGAAGGTTTAACTTACATAAATTATATAGCTATTTTCTATGGCATTATTACTTCTTTATTTTTTGTTCGTTTCATTAAAAATTTAATGAAAATTATTAATAATATACGAAAAAACGAAAAAATTAAAATCAAAAATGCTACTATAGTACTTGTAGAAGAACCAATTCCTACTCATACGTTTTTAAAATATATTTTTATTAATAAACAGGATTATAATTCTGATAAGATAGCTCCACAATTACTAACTCACGAACTTACACATGTTTATCAAAAACATACTTTGGATATTTTATTAACAGAATTTCTACAGTCTTTATTTTGGATAAACCCTGTCTATTATTTCTTAAAAAAAGCTATAAAATTAAATCATGAATTTCTAGCAGATATTAATGTAATTCAATCTCATAAAAACATCAAAGAATATCAATATTTATTATTAAATAAAACTGTTCGTAACAGCAATTATTACTTGGCCAGTAATCTAAATTATTCATTAACAAAAAAACGCTTACTTATGATGACAAATCAAAGCTCAAAAAGACAAATTTTAATTAAACAGTTGGTAACATTACCTTTTATTGGCTTACTATTATTTTTATTTGCCAATAGAATTGAGGCGCAAGAAAAAAACAATGCTCTTAAAAGCTCTGTAGATGAAAACAAAAAAACAGAAACTGGTTTTTATTCAGAAAATGAAAACACATTGTATTATGTAAAAGATAAAAACAACACTAGTTACTACAATCGTTTTGGACAAAAAGTTACCAAAGAAGGAAAAATAATTTCACCTGAACAAACTCCTTCGAATGAAATTATTCCAGATCAAAATATTGCTAAAGTATATAAAGATGGGGAAATTGTAAGTGAATTTAAAAAAACCAACTTCCCAATTGTAAAAAAAGGACAAGTTTCTAACATCCCACCTCCTCCAACTCCAGTTGATCTTTTAAAATATGCTCAAAAACAAAATAGTATTGGTTTTTATATGAAAGCCAAAGATTTACCTAAAGACAAAATTTCTTCATTAGAAAAGAAAAAAGGAGTGAATGTTTCTACTGCAAATGTAAAGGGGGAAAAAATTATTAAACTTTCCTTTAATGAAAAATCTAACGGAAATTTACTTTCAAAATTTAAAGATGAAAATATTCAATTTTATTTAGATGGAAAACTTACCAAAAGAGAAGATCTTAACAATATTAATACTAATGATATTGAACGAATTGATGTTAAAAAAAACAAAGACGCATCTGGCCGCATATACATTACAAGTAAAAAGAAATAAACTCTAAATATTTCGTTAAAAAGCCTCATTATGAGGCTTTTTTTGTAACAATTAGATTACAAACTCGTTTTTATAATATAGAAACGAAAACATGCTAAATCGCTTTTTTTTAATCTGCTCTGGTGCTGATTTAAAACTAATTCACGAATGTTCTAACGGAGAACAAAACAAATATGCAGGTATTGGTGCTACCATTTTCTTTACAGCCTTAATGGCTTTTATAGCTGGTACTTTTGCTATATATACAATCTTCAAAAACATTTACACTTCTCTTTTTTTTGGTTTTATATGGAGTCTTTTAATCTTTAATTTAGATCGATTTATTGTTTCTACAATGAAAAAGAAAAAAAAGTTTAGCTTAGAAATTTTACAAGTACTACCCCGTTTATTATTAGCCTTTATTATAGCCATAGTTATTTCAAAACCTCTTGAATTAAAAATATTTGAGAAAGAAATAAATCAAGTATTATTAACCGAAAAGAATCAAATGACTCTTGATAATAAAACTCAAATAGCAGAAATATTTACTCCTAAAATAGAAAAAAACCAACTAGAAGTAGAAAAATTAAAATCAGAAATTACCAATAAAGAAAAAGAAGCTAATAAACTTTATGAAACATATATAACAGAGGCTGAAGGTACAAAAGGCACAAAACGAAAAGGTAAAGGTCCTGTTTACAAAGAAAAAAGAGAGAAACATGATACCGCATTAGCTCAGTTAAATGAACTAAAAAAAACAAACTTGGAAAAAATAACTTTAAAAGAAAAAAACATAACTGACTTACAACAAAAACAACAACAAAAAGAGGTTAATACACTACCTATAATAGAAAGTTTTGATGGATTAATGGCTCGTATAAACGCATTAAACAAACTTCCCTGGTTACCTTCCTTTTTCATTTTTTTATTGTTTTTAGTTATAGAAACTGCCCCTGTATTTACAAAATTAATTAGCTCTAAAAGTGAATATGATTTCAAATTAGAAAATCAAGAGTCTATTATCAAATTATGGGTACAACAGCAAGTTGACTTACGAGAAAAAATAATGCAAGCAGATATTCACTTGAACGCTACCTTAAATGATCACTTAAAAGCTGAAGAAGAATTATATACATATAAACAAAATATGGCAAGTAATTTAATCAAACTTCAAACAGATACTTTTTTAAAGAATCAGCAAAAAAATCTTTAAACACATTTTAATTTAAACTACTCTCTTATAATTAATTAATCATTATTATCTCGCTGCAAAAAAAATAAAAATAAAAACAAAAATTATTTTAAAAACGCTCTCAAAACCAACAATTAAAGTTTATATTTGCCTTTTTAATTTAATATATTTTTATAATGAAACAAGGAACGGTAAAGTTCTTTAATGAATCTAAAGGTTTTGGATTTATTACAGAGTCAAGCTCAAATACAGAGTATTTTGTACACATCTCAGGTTTAATCGATGATATTAGACAAGGAGATGAAGTAGAGTTTGAACTAAAAGAAGGAAAAAAAGGATTAAACGCTGTTAGTGTTAGAGTAATTTAATAAATCACAACATTTAATTTTTTTAAAAGCATCTGTATATCAGATGCTTTTTCTTTTAAATTAGCTTTTTAAACACCTATTTTCTAAAAAAGATTTTATACATTTGCGCACTCAATAATTAAAGCTAATTTAATTATTGAAAATAACAAATTAATAATCAAGGTCGCGTACCTTAAAAATTAACAATTATGCCTGTAAGAATTCGTTTACAAAGACACGGTAAAAAAGGAAAACCATTTTATTGGGTAGTAGCTGCTGACTCTAGAGCAAAAAGAGATGGTCGTTATTTAGAAAAAATTGGAACTTATAATCCAAATAGTAACCCTGCTATTATCGATTTAGATATTGATGCTGCTGTAAAATGGTTACAAAGTGGAGCTCAACCTTCTGATACTGCAAAAACTATTTTGTCGTATAAAGGTGCTTTATTAAAAAACCATTTAGCTGGTGGAGTTAAAAAAGGTGCTTTAACAGAAGAGCAAGCTGAAGAAAAGTTTACTGCTTGGTTAGAGCAAAAAACTGGTAAAGTAGCTGAAAAGGTTGATGGTTTAGCAAAAGCTTTAGAAGTTGAAAAAGCAAAAGCATTAGAAGCTGAAAAAGTGGTTAATGAAGCTCGTATTGCTGCTAATACTCCTGCTGTAGATAGTGAAGATGCTGTTACAGAAGAAGCTGGAGATAGCGAAGAATAAAAAAACGACGATAATGCAAAGAAAAGATTCTTTTTACCTTGGCAAAATCGTTAAAAAACACAGTTTTAGAGGCGAAGTTGTCATTAAATTAGATACTGACGAACCTGAACTGTATAAAAATCTGGAATCAGTTTTTGTCGATTTAGGCAATAATCTGATTCCTTTTTTTATTACTAAATCCTCTTTAAGTAGAGGCACAATGTTACGTGTTAAATTCGAAGGAATAGATACAGAACAAGATGCCGAATCTATTTTAAAAGCTGGAATTCACCTTCCAATTTCTTTATTACCAAAACTTACAGGAGATAAATTTTATTATCATGAAGTTATTGGTTTTACTATTAAAGATACAGTTTTTGGTGAAGTTGGTATTATAGAGAACATTAATGACAAAGCCGCTCAACCTTTATTTGAAATAGATAGAAACGGTACTGAAATTTTTATTCCTATGATTGATGATTTCATAAAAAAAGTAGATCGAGAAAATAAAACAATTGAAGTTGAAACCCCTGAAGGTTTAATTGATTTATATTTAGAAGAGTAAAATTACTTACGTCTTCATTTTCTTAACAGTTTTTACCATCTCCCTGCAATCAAAATTTATACTCATACACACAATCCTCTTCATTTTCAAAAACAACTTGCATTCCAATAAATTTAAACCCTAAATTGATCAATAACTTTTTAGAAGACTCATTTTTAGGCATTGTAAAGGCATATACTTTTTCTTGTTTAAAA
>CALISK010000099.1 GCA_938041625.1 uncultured Tenacibaculum sp.
GATTCAACTGAAAAAGAATGAAAAAGCGAGAATAACACTCTCGCTTTCTTTTTTATATAAAACCTAATGTAGAAAACTTGTTGTTTAAAACTTTTGAGTTTTCAATATGCAGCCATTTATCTAAAATGGTCGCATAAACCTCTCTAAAATCAATACTGAATTTTAAATCTCCATTAGTATCTAAGTTCTGTAAGTTGGGTAATGAATTATATAAACCAGCCTTCTTTAAATCTTTCCCGATAACGAAAACATTATTAGCTGTTCCATGGTCAGTACCATTAGAACCGTTTTGTTTTACACGACGGCCAAACTCTGAAAAAGTTAAAATTAAAGTGTCTTCAAAAGCATTGTTCTTTTGTAAATCATTTACAAAAACTTCCATACTCTCTGCATATAATTCCAATAATTTTGCTTGCCTATTTTTTTGATTTGCATGAGTGTCAAAACCGCTTAAAGCAGCGTAATATACCTGAGTTTCTAATCCAGAAGTGATAAATTCAGAAATTGTCTTTAATTGTTTTCCGAAAATGTTTTTTGGATAGTCTATCGTAGATGTTTTTGTTTTGCTTTTTTCATAAATATACTCCGCAGATGATTTTGCATCTATCATCGTATTGTATAAATAACCTAAGTTGTGTTCATTTAAATGTGTATCATTACTATAATTATCTAATAAGCCGTTAAAAAAAGGCTGTTTTAACAATTTGTAAAATAACTTAGGGTTAGTAATAGCTAAACCATTTTGAAGATCTCCTTTAAGCATTAATGATAGGTTTTCGTCAACTTCAATGGCTTTATAAGGTTTTGCTTTAGTAATATCTAAATATCTGCCAATCCATCCAGTTTGTAAAAACTCATTGCTATTACTTGCGGTTTGCCATATATCGGTAGATCTAAAATGAGAGCGATTCGGATTGGGGTAGCCTACATTGTTAATGATACTTACATGACCTTTATCGTATAATTTTTTTAGTGGTTTTAAGCTAGGGTGAAAACCGACTTCATCATTTAAGGAAAGAAGGCTGTTTTTAGTGATGGCTATTTGTTCTCTGTTTTGATAATATAAATCATTTCTAAAAGGAACGACTGTGTTTAAACCATCATTTCCACCTTTCAGTTGAATAATAACTACTTTTTTTCCATTAAAAACAGAAAGGTTATTTGATTCAAATGCTTTTAAAAATTGTGGAGCTAAAAATAATCCTCCAGTGGCAAGTGATGTTCTTTTTATAAAATTTCGTCTTTTCATCTTTTCTTTTTTAACACAATTGATATTCAGGTAGTGAAAGAATTTGAATACAATAATCTTTCTTCGAAGAAGTACTATGTATCTTTAGTATGTTTTCTGCATTTTTGTTTAAGGGGCTTGTAATTATATGAGTTACTAATTCTTCGTTTTTTATTAAGTTATAATTCTTTTCAAAAATATCCCATTGTGTAGATGTTTTTATAAATGCTTTTTTTCTTAATTTTTTTTGATTGAAATTTTTAATTTCATCTTTAAAATCACCTTTTTCAGAATAATTAATTTCAGCATTATTAAGTAAAACAGAAGGTAAACGTAATCTAGTAACAATTGTATTGCTATCTATCCATTCTCTTCCTTGTTTCCAACCAGCAACATTTGGAGGGCTTAAAAGTATTTGTCCCAATAATTTTTGAATTAAAATGCCTTGTTTCTTTTTATTAAAGGAAAAAGGAACAGTTTTGTGAATACCCGCTAGTAATTCAATAGGAGATTTTATTTTATTTCCAATATTATTTTCATCATAAAACCAATCTGAAAGAAAAACATGTTTAAGTAATTTTTCGATGTTGTAATTGGGGTAAAAGATAGTAGCCATTTCATTAAGATGTTGTTCGTTAACTACATCATTCACAAAATATTTATATATTTTTTCTGAAATAAATTGAGCGCATTGTTTTTGACTTAAAATAATGTCTATGATGTTGTCACCATTAAAATTACCTTGTTTATTTAAGAAGCTTTTTTTACTAGTATCATGATGTTTTTTACGTAGTTTAAATTCACCATTAAAATCATGATTGTAACCTGTAAAAGCTTTGGCGCTTTCTTGAATGTCTTTCTCGGTGTAATTCCCTTGTCCTAAAGTGAATAATTCCATCAATTCTCGTGCGAAATTTTCATTAGGGCTGTTTTTTTTATTTTGTTTATTGTTTAAATATTTTAGCATTGAAGCTTCTTTAGAAATGGTTTTAGTAAAATCACTAAAACTTCCTAATGCATGTTTTCTTAAGGTGTTGTTGTATTGTGAAAAATGAAGAATATTATTGTCTTTGCAAACAAAATGATTCGCCCAAAACAACGTCATTTTTTCTCTTAGAAGTTCATTTGGATTAAAAATTCTGTTTAACCATATGTTATTTAAATCTTTTACTTTTTTCCTACTTAATTTCATCAACTCTTTTCTCTTCTTTTTGTTTTTAAGTTGATCTTTTGAAAGATTTGAAAGGAAAGAAGTATCTATATGTAATGGTGTATAATCTTTAGATTGAAAAAACAAAGAATTGACGATTTCATTCTTTGTTTTTGAAGTTAGTTTTTTTAACTCTTTAGGAGTAATTCCAAAACCAATTCTATTATATAAATGTAAAATATGTTTTGTTTTCATATAAACTAAGACTCCTTTATTTTAGAATGGTTTAATTTACTGTAAAAAAAAATGCTTACAGGTTTATATCATAAATAATTAAGATTACGTGAAACTCACTGAAAAAAGTGTAAAAAAAGTGATTATTGAAAGAATTATCGAAGAAAGAGATTGATAGAAATTACTTACGTAATAAATAGTACACTTGAAAATTAGAGTTAATGAAAAACATCA
>CALISK010000100.1 GCA_938041625.1 uncultured Tenacibaculum sp.
GTTTTATCTTTTCTATCAAAACGGATTTCTTTATCAAAATCATAACCATTGGTTATTTCAATTTTACGTTTTCTAAAGTTATCTACTTTACCAGAAATTACTAAATAATCTTTAACTTTTACTTCTTCTTTATCACCACCACATGATGATAATACTACTAAAGATAAAGCTAACAGAAACAATTTTTTCATGATCCTAATGTTTTACGGGAATGTATAAATTATGTTTTCAATACCGAAAGTAGCTTTTTTTTGAAACACCTCAAAATCTTTGGGTGAAAAATTTGGAAAAAAAGCTTTGTTTGCTGACTTTTGGCAACTTTAAGTATACAATTACATGTAGACTTATTATTTTAAAGAATAGAATTATGTCTAAAGTTGTTTTAATAACAGGAGCTTCATCTGGAATAGGAAGATCCATTGCTACTTATTTACACTCTAAAAATTATAAAGTATATGGAACAAGTAGAAATCCAGAAAAAATTACAGATGTCTCTTTTGAAATGGTTGCATTAGATGTATTAGAAACGAGAACTATTGAAACAGCAATAACTAAAGTTATAGAAAAAGAAGGGAAAATTGATGTATTAATCAATAATGCAGGAAGAGGAATTATGGGGGCAATGGAAGACACTCCCATAGAAGAAATGAAAGCAGGATTTAACACGAATTTTTTTGGACCTATAGAAGTAATGAAAAAAATATTGCCAGTTATGCGTAAGGAAAAAAAAGGATTAATAATAAATGTAACTTCAATAGCAGGGTACTCAGGTTTACCGTTTCGAAGTATCTACTCTTCTAGTAAAGGGGCGCTTGAAATTTTAACTGAATCTGTTAGCATGGAAGTTAAGAAGTTTGGAGTTAATGTTGTTAGTGTCGCTCCTGGTAGTTTTGCTACAAATATAGCTTCTGGAAGATATTATACACCAGTTTTAGAAAATTCAGCTTATAAAGAAGCATATACCAAAAACTTAGAAGTAAGCAATGAATATGTTAATAAAGGGCTAAAACCTATAGTAATGGCAAAGCATATTCATAAAATAATAGAAGCAAAAAAACCTAAAATGCATTATAAAATTGGTGCTTTTATGGAGAAGTTTTCCGTTGTTTTAAAAAGAATTTTATCAGATAGAGTATATGAAAAGTTAATTATGAATCATTATAAACTATAGTCTAGTAGTCTCTTTTTCTTTAACAAGTAAATCTAAAATATATTCGACACCATTTTCGTCATTACTTTTCGTCATAAATCGGGCAGTTTTTTTAACTAAAGGGTGTGCATTTTTCATAGCATAACTATGATAAGCTGCTTTAAGCATTTCTATGTCATTATTGTAATCTCCAAAAACCAATGTTTGTTCAGGAGTAATATTGTATTTTTTTTGTAAAAGGTTAATGGCATATCCTTTATTAGCATTGTTTTCTGAAATGTCTACCCAATGATTTGCAGAAACTTTTACTTTAAATGATGTTTCTAAATGTTTTAAATGAGGGTATAAATATTTTTCAGAATTTTCTTCATGAAAAAAAGCTATTTTATATATAGGTTCTTTAATTTCATCAATAGTATTTATTAATTGATAATTGGAATAATATTCAGATAATAGGCTTAATAGTTGTTTAGATTTACTATTCGTGTATGCTTTGTCTTTTGTGCAAAAAACAGGATTAGCATCTGGCATTTTTTTAATTAATGCGTCTATGGTTTTTAAATGGGTGTTATTTATAGGAGTTGAAAGAAGAATATCTTCATTTTTAAGAATTAAACCACCATTTTCAGCTACGATTATAATATCATCTTTAATTTTATGTAACTTATTTAAAATTCCATAGAGAGGTCTACCACTAGCAGCAACAAAAAGAATGTTATGAGATTTCATTTTATTAAATAACTCAAAAAATAAAGAACTTACTTCATGATTTGAGTTTAACAAAGTTCCATCCATATCAGTAACTACTAATTTTACATCAGACAAATTCATATACGTAACATTTTAAAGAAGTAAAAGTAATGGATAAATGTATAGTAATGATTGTTTAGTTTATTAAGTAATTGCTAATTTTTAAAATAAAACAAAATATGAAAAGTAAGATAAAAAGAAAGATTTTAAATGATTTGTATTTAAACTATTTATGCGTGTTATATTATTAATTAAGTTTTTAAATGAAGACTAAAAAAACCGTTTAAAGTTGTAATTTTGTAAAAAAATAAAACAACCTTTAAATATAAAAATCGATGAAATTTTTCATAGACACTGCAAATTTAGATCAAATTAGAGAAGCCCAAGCTATGGGTATTTTAGATGGAGTTACTACAAACCCATCTTTAATGGCTAAGGAAGGAATTACAGGTGAAGAAAATATCATAAATCATTACAAAGCAATTTGTGAAATTGTAGAAGGAGATGTTTCTGCTGAAGTAATTTCTACAGATTTTGAAGGAATGATAAAAGAAGGAGAAGCATTAGCCGCTTTAAACCCACAAATAGTGGTAAAATTACCAATGATTGCTGATGGAATAAAAGCATGTAAATATTTTTCTGACAAAGGGATTAAAACGAATGTAACTTTAGTGTTTTCTGTAGGACAAGCTTTATTAGCAGCAAAAGCAGGAGCAACATACGTGTCTCCTTTTATTGGTCGTTTAGATGATATTTCTACAGATGGTTTAAATTTAATTGAAGAGATTCGTTTGGTTTATGATAATTATATGTTTGAAACAGAAATTTTAGCGGCTTCTGTTCGTCATACAATGCACATTATAGATTGTGCTAAAATAGGAGCAGATGTAATGACAGGACCATTAAAAGCTATAGAAGGTTTGTTAAAACACCCTTTAACAGATAGTGGTTTAGCTAAGTTTTTAGCAGATTATAAGAAAGCTAATGAAGATTCTTCTGAGGCGCCAAATCCTCCTGGAGACGGTTTTTAGATTGAGTTTTTAAATAAAAAATATAGAAATCTGTACATTAGTACAGATTTTCTTTATTAATAATATTTTTGTAATTCATGTATCCAAAAAAACAATTAGCGCAGTTAGTAATTTCTGCATGCAAATTTTTTAACGTAAAGACGGTTGTTATTTCGCCAGGATCAAGAAATGCACCATTAACAATAGGGTTTTCTAACTTAGAAGGTATTGAAACTTTAAGTATAGTAGATGAACGTTGTGCAGCGTTTTTTGCAATGGGTATTGCTCAGCAAACTGAAAATCCTGTTGTAATAGTTTGTACATCAGGATCTGCATTATTAAATTATTATCCAGCTATTGCGGAAGCTTTTTATAGTAAAATTCCTTTGATAGTTATTTCTGCAGATAGACCAAAACATTTAATAGATATTGGTGATGGACAGACGATTAGACAAGAAAATGTTTTCCAAAATCATATTTTATATTCGGCAAACTTAATAGAGGATGATGGTTTAATTGAAGAAAATTCTAATTTAATAACAACAGCAATACAAACTTCAATAATAAAAAAAGGCCCTGTACACATCAATGTTCCTTTTAATGAGCCTATTTATGAAACTGTAGAAATATTAAAAAATTATCAATTTAAAATCTCAAACTTTGTTGTAAATAAAAAAGAGGAAAATGATGTTGATTATGATCAATTTTCAACAATATGGAATAAAGCAACAAGGAAACTTATTTTAATAGGTGTAAATTATCCATCAGAAAAATTACAAGAAGTATTAAATTATTATAATGAAGATCCATCAGTTTTAGTATTTACAGAGACTACATCTAATCTTGAAAATTCGAAATTTATTAATTCAATAGATAATTTAATTTCGAAATTAGATGATAAAGGCTTTAGAAAATTACAACCTGATGTTTTATTAACTTTTGGAGGTATGGTCATTTCTAAAAGAATAAAACAATTTTTAAGGAAATATCAACCAAAAAATCACTGGCATACAGATGAATACACGGAAATGGATACTTATTTCTGTTTATCAGAATTTATTCAAGAAAAACCTGAAGTTTTTTTAGAAGAATTAAAATTGAAAATAAATGTTGTTAAAAGTGATTATCAGAATTTTTGGTTGCTAGAAAAAGAGAAAAGAGTAAGTAAGCATAAACAATTCATAAAAGAAGCAGCATACTCTGATTTAAAAGTTTTTGAGAAAGTTTTAGAAACTATTCCAGATTTATCTCAGGTACAAGTAAGTAATAGTTCTATTATTCGGTATATGCAGTTGTTTAATGTAAATCCAACCACTACTGTGTTTTGTAATAGAGGAACAAGTGGGATTGATGGTAGTACGTCTACAGCAATAGGAGCTGCTTTTTCTACTACTAAGCAAACAGTATTAATTACAGGAGACTTAAGTTTTTTTTATGATAGTAATGCATTATGGAACACCAACATACCAAATAATTTTAGAATTATTTTAGTGAATAATGGAGGTGGAGGAATTTTTAAAATTATTCCAGGTCCAAAAAGTACCAATGCATTATCGTATTTTGAAACATCACATAATTTAACAGCAAAGCATTTAGCAGAGATGTATAATTTTGAATATTGTTTTGCAACAAATGAAATTGAGTTAGAGAATAATTTAGATGGTTTTTACGAAAAATCGAATCAAACAAAGATTTTAGAAATATTTACGCCATCAGATAAAAACAACGTAGTTTTGCAACAATATTTTAAAAGTTTATAATGGATTTAAAAGAAGGCGACGAAGTAGCATTAGTTATTGGAGTTCAAACACCATTAGGGTATACTGTTTTAATAGATGAAACCTATGAAGGTTTGCTTTATGCAAATGAAGTGTTTTCAGATATTGAAGAAGGGTTTCATACTACTGGTTATGTTAAAAAGATTAGAGAGGATGAGAAAATTGATGTTTCATTAAGAAGACAAGGTTTTGAAAATGTAATTGATAGTGATGTTGAGAAAATTCTTTTAAAATTAGAAGAAAAAGGTTTTTTATTATTAACAGATAAAAGCTCTCCAGAATCTATTAAATTTCATTTGCAAATGAGTAAAAAGTCTTTTAAAAAGGCCGTCGGAAATTTATATAGACAAAGAAAAATTAAAATTTTAGAAGATAGAATAGAAATTATAAAAGCTTAAAATAGAAAAATGAAAATAAAAATGAAAAAGGTAACATTAATTTTAATGTTTAACTTACTATGCATAAAATCTTTTGCACAAAAGCAAGATGCTATTGATTCAGGAAGACCAGGGCAGTCTGTTAGTGTTTTTACGACTGGTAAAAATATAGGGCAATTTGAAACAGGGGTCGGTTTTTCTGATTTTGACCAAAGTTATACATCGAATGTGTTTTTACGTTATGGTGTTACTGATGTAATTGAAGTTAATGGAGGAGTTTCTTATTTGTTATCAGAAACGGATAAAATGACATCTGGTTTGACCAGTTATAATTTAGGGGCTAAGTTTCATATTTTTGAAGGAGACACTATGATGCCATCTACAGCAGTTCAATTAGGGATTAACATACCTAGTAAAAATTTATCGGAGCAAAGAACATTTACTTCTTTATTATTTCTTTTGAATTATGATATTAATGATAGGTTAAGTTATACACTGAATTTCGGAGTGAATTTAGATTTAGAAAAAAGTCAAATAAATGAACTAAACAGTAATGGTGATAAAGTCTTAGACGGTGAAGGTAACCCTAAGTTAAAAGATATAACATATTTTGAAGGGGTGTATACATTGAATTTCATATATAAGGTTTCTAATAAATTTTCGTTATTCTTAGAACCTTATGGGGTTTTTAATAGATATATTGCTCCTAAAATTAAAATAAATTTAAACTCAGGACTTTCGTATTTGGTAAACAAAGATTTACAATTTGATTTTTTTGCAGGTCATGGTATAAATAATAATGAATCTCTTACTTTAAGTGGAGGAATCTCATGGAGAGTTGATTTTAAATAAAAATATTTTGTAGACATAAATTAAATAAAAAAAGCAATGAATTTTAATTCATTGCTTTTTTTATTTAATGTTGTTTAATTATTTGTTATCCTCATTATCGTCTTCCTCTTCTTCCTCATTTTTTTCTTCTTCTAAGGGTAACTCTTCTTCTAATGGTTTTTCTTTAGGAGCATTTTTTAAAGAAGCTTCTACACGAATAATATTTTCATAAAAAGCCTCTGTATTAGAATCAGAAAGGTCCATTTTACCATATGCCTCTTTGTAATAAAATAAAGCTTGTTCGTAGTTTCTTCCTAATTCATGGTACTTTCCAACATAATATTCTCCTAAATGAGAATCAGGATGTTTAATCATTACAAAATCTCCAAGTACTCTTAAGTAATCACCATCTAATTTATCTATTACAATTCCTTCAATAGCATAGATATCTTGAAAACGAACATTTAAGTTAGTTCCGTATAAATATTCAATTTCTAAATATTTAGATTCTAAATATTTTATAGCCTCTAAAGGGCCTAAATCTTTAATTTTCTCATCAAATTCTTCTTTAGAAATTCGAGGATATAACCCAAAAATATTTGTAAAAGCATCTGGAAGTGCCTTTACTAAAGCTGTTGGTTTATTAGCTTCACCTTTAAAATCATTAAAGGCAATATGGAGTTTTTCAGTTTTTAAAGATTCCAAACCAGTCTTTAACTGTTCATGTAATTTTTTACGTTCTTCTTTTTCATAAGGATTAGAGCTTACATATAAATAAAACTGATTATCTATTTCATCTAACCTTTTTAAATCGAAAGTACTTACTAAACGAAGTGTTTGGTCTGTTAATTTAGGTGAAATAGAAACAAAAGAATTAAAAATAGGGCTTTGTTCTTTTAGAAAATGTAATAAAAAATTACCAGCATCTCTATCTCCAACAATCGTAAAGTAAGGAGAAGTTTTATAATTAGCTTCTAAATAAGGAATTAATTCTTTTTTTATGTAGTTATAAAACTTCTTAGCGTTTGTAGTTAAGTTACCACTTTTTTTAACAGTAGAAACATCTTGGTTAAGACTAGCATCAACATCTAAACCCACAACAATTTGTTTAGGTGTTAAATCTGCATTTGCATAAATTTTTGAATTACCCACATAAATATCAAATAAATAATCATTATCTAAAACGATTGCAACTGGATATTTACGAATAGTATCGGTTTGGTGTTCTTTAGGAATGTAGATTTTAGCAATACGATCTCTACTAAACTCAGAAGAATTAATTTTCTTAGTTAAAATAGTTTGCGAGAATAACGAATAACTAAGGCATATAAAGCTTATTAAAACTAGATTTTTCATTTACTGTAATGTGTTTCTTAATTTTGTAATAAAGATACTAAACTATATTATAGTATTTTTGTTTTTCTTAATAACGATTTTTTTTTCAAATTATGATAAATATAGCATGGAAAACTGTTAAAGAGTACTCAGACATTACCTACAAAAAGTGTAATGGTGTTGCTAGAATAGCTTTTAACAGGCCAAATATAAGAAATGCATTTCGACCTCATACTACAGGTGAATTATTAGATGCATTTAATAATGCTCATGAAGATACTTCAATAGGAGTTGTTTTACTATCTGCAGAAGGTCCTTCTACTAAAGATGGTATTTGGAGTTTTTGCTCTGGAGGAGACCAAAAAGCTAGAGGACATCAAGGATATGTTGGTAAAGACGGATACCACCGTTTAAATATTTTAGAAGTTCAACGATTAATTCGTTTTATGCCTAAAGCTGTTATAGCAGTTGTACCAGGCTGGGCTGTAGGTGGCGGACATAGTTTACATGTAACTTGTGATTTAACTTTAGCAAGTAAAGAACATGCTATTTTTAAGCAAACAGATGCAGATGTAACTTCTTTTGATGGCGGATATGGTTCTGCTTATTTAGCCAAAATGGTTGGACAGAAAAAAGCTCGTGAAATCTTTTTCTTAGGAAGAAATTATTCAGCACAGGAAGCATATGAAATGGGAATGGTAAATGCAGTGATACCTCACGATGAATTGGAAAGTACAGCATATGAATGGGCGCAAGAGATTTTAGCTAAATCACCAACTTCTATAAAAATGTTGAAATTTGCAATGAATTTAACAGATGACGGAATGGTAGGGCAACAAGTGTTCGCAGGAGAAGCAACTCGATTAGCTTATATGACAGAAGAGGCTAAAGAAGGGCGTGATGCTTTTTTAGAAAAACGTAAGCCAAACTTCGAGAAAAAATGGATACCATAGGCAATTACTAATAAACAAATTAATCAGTAATCACTGGTTAGTTTGTTTGTTAATACAAAAAGTATTCATTCAAATACATACGTAATTTGTAATTAATCTTATGGAATCACAAATAATAACATTCCTTATAAAGTGTCCAGATCAAAAAGGGATTTTAGCTAAAGTTACCAATCTATTTTACATTGAAGGATTTAATATTGTTAGTTGTCAGCAGTATGTAAATGCGAAAGCAAATAGATATTACATGCGAGTAAGAGTTGATGCTGAAGGAACTTCTGTATCAAGAAAAAACTTGGAAAAAAAGTTTTCAGAATTGGCTAAACCTTTGCAATGCGAATGGTCTGTATATTATGAAAGTAAAAGACAAAACATAGCTATATTAGTTTCACATACAAGTCATTGTTTGTATGATTTGTTAGAGCGACAAAGAGAAGGAAGTATCGATTGTACTGTTAAAATGATTATAAGTAATCATGATAAGTTACGACCTATAGCCGATATGTTTGGTATTCCATAT
>CALISK010000101.1 GCA_938041625.1 uncultured Tenacibaculum sp.
GAGAGTTTGTTGATGACAACATCATTAAATAGTACGCCCATGTTTTAATTTTTTAATCATTTTTCTTAAACAGGGTAAAAATAGATCACTCATTTTTATTTACCCTTTTTTTTAGTTGCTCTGTACTGTAGTTTCAGTAAAAAGCTATTGATTGATTATATTATATATGGTACGTTCAGACAAAAATAATCTTTCTGAAAGCTCTGCAACTATTAGTTTCATTTGCTTTTCTTGATTATTATTAATGTAGCCTTTTACAAAATCTTTTCTTTTTTCTAACAAGTTTGTGTTTCTTTTCATTTTTCTTAATTAAGGTTAATTTTTTTATTTTTTACATTTAATTTTTCTTTTACTTCTTTAAATATTAAAAGTTTTTTTCCGTTTTTTTCCTTTTCATAATAATCATTAAGATCGTAACCTAATTCACATAATGATTCTTTTACTTTTTCTTTTCTTTTTTCATTTTTTAAATTTGCTTTAGAAAAAGATCCATTTGTTACCATAGTGTAACGCTTTTTATATTCTTTTTCTATTAATGTGGTTTTGTAATTAATTTCCCAAATAAAGAATTCATTTTTTTCCCAGTTGTCATCCTCAACTGTCGCTTGGCATTCTTTAATTTTAAAAGCAGAATTAGTTATTAATTGAGAAGAAGTTTCTCCTTTCTCTAGAGCTTCATTATTTTCAATTAATTCGGTTTTTGTTGGATGTAACAAAACAGCTTTATCTATTTGTTTCGCTAAATCGAAACTTTCTAAATAATCATTTTCGAAATCTGTATTTAAAACCACAAAAACACTAAAGTCTACATCTGCTTTGTATTCATTTTCAGAAGAGGTATTCCATTTAACATGATTGTACTTAAACATGATTAATGGAAACTTTACTTTTGATTTAGATTTAAATACTAAATCATTAAATAAACCTATTGAAATTTGCTCTTTGGGTTTTCTTTTTTCGTTAACGAGTGCAGTAATAACACCCTTCTTTTGGGTGTAGAATTCTTTTAAAATCATAGTCTTTTTTCTTTTTATTATCTACGTAAAGCTATCAAAAAAAAAGATATGTTATGTGAAAAGAAAGAAAATTTTTTGATAAAAAAAACATAATTCTATTTATCCTTTAATTTAAAAAAAACAATAAAATAACTGATTATCAGTTAATTAATAAAAAAATAAAAACTCTAATTTATGAAAAAATAAAAACCCAGTAACAAATGCTACTGGGTTTCATTAATTCATATGAATCATTCAATTTTTACTTCACTTCTTTTAGTTCAGTAATCATTAATTTGTCTTCTTCATCTTTACCATAAACGATTTCAAATGTTTTCCCTATGAAATCTTCAGATCCTAAATCAAATTCATCTGATACACTCTTTGATACAGATTGAAAATTAATTTTTGTTCCGTCTTTTATAATAAATTGATATCCGTCTTTTTCAGAATATCCATTGTATTTAGCAACAATAGTATTTTCTTGTTTTAAAATAACTGAGTTATTATTAGAAAATATTTCAGTTGCATGTGTTATCCCAAAAGTTAGACATGTAAATAAAAATAGAATTGCTAAATTCTTAAAATAATTTTTCATTTTTGATTGCTTTTAAATAGTTAAACTAAATGTTGTAGCTCTTTAGAAATCATTTGCGCAAAACTTTCATATCTACACTTTTTTAACGTGATATTACTTATTCTATTTTACACAAAAACAAACGTTTAACTGTTTTTAATAAAAAAAATGATAAATTATGATTTTTTAACCTTTTTTAAGTTTTTCTATTTTTATCTAATTAACTTCTTATACTTTATTCGTTTTGGCATTAAATCTCCTCCTAAACGTTTTTTCTTATTTTCTTCATAATCTGAAAAAGACCCTTCAAAGAAATAAATTTGACTATCTCCTTCAAATGCTAAAATATGCGTACAAATACGATCTAAAAACCATCTATCATGGGAAATTACTACTGCACAGCCTGCAAAGTTTTCTAAACCTTCTTCTAAAGCTCGTAATGTATTTACATCTAAATCATTCGTAGGTTCATCTAATAACAATACATTCCCTTCTTCTTTTAAGGTCATGGCTAAATGTAAACGGTTACGCTCTCCTCCAGATAAAGTATCTACTTTTTTATTTTGTTCGCTACCTCCAAAATTAAATCGACTTAAATATGCACGAGAGTTTACTTGTTTACCTCCCATCATTACTAAATCTTGTCCATCTGAGAAATTTTCCCAAATTGATTTATTTGGATCTATGTTAGAATGCGCCTGATCTACATACGCTATCTTAGCTGTTTCTCCTACTTTAAAACTACCTGCATCAGGAGTTTCTTCTCCCATTATCATTTTAAAAATAGTAGTTTTACCTGCTCCGTTAGGACCAATAATCCCTACAATTCCAGCTTGTGGTAAATTGAATTCTAAATTTTCATATAATAGTTTATCTCCAAAAGCTTTAGAAACGCCACTTGCTTCTATAACATTGGTTCCTAAACGTGGGCCATTAGGAATGTATATTTCTAATTTTTCTTCTGTCTGTTTCTGATCTTGACTCATCAATTTTTCATAGTTCTTCAAACGTGCTTTTTGCTTTGTTTGACGACCTTTTGCTCCTTGACGTACCCAATCTAATTCTCGTTCTAATGTTTTTTGACGTTTAGACGCTGTTTTACTTTCCTGCGCTAAACGTGTTGATTTTTGATCTAACCAAGAAGAATAATTCCCTTTCCAAGGAATTCCTTCTCCTCTATCCAATTCTAAAATCCAACCTGCTACATTATCTAAGAAATATCTATCATGCGTTACAGCAATTACAGTTCCTTTATATTGTGCTAAATGATGCTCTAACCAATGTACAGATTCTGCATCTAAATGGTTTGTTGGTTCATCTAATAATAAAATTTCTGGCTCTTGTAATAATAATCTACATAAAGCAACTCTACGACGTTCTCCTCCAGATAATACTCCAATTTTCTTATCAGAATCTGGTGTACGCAAAGCATCCATTGCAATCTCTAATTTGGTATCTAATTCCCATGCATTAGCAGCATCAATTTGATCTTGTAATTCAGCCTGACGTGCCATTAACTTTTCCATCTTATCGGCATCAGAGTATACTCCCTCTAAACCAAACATGTCGTTAATTTTATTATACTCGTCTAAAATTGCTACTGTTTCTGCAACTCCTTCTCTTACAATTTCTATTACCGTTTTATCAGGATCTAATTGAGGTTCTTGCTCTAGATACCCTACCTTATAACCCGGAGAAAAAGTAACATCTCCTTGATAATTTTTTTCTACACCAGCTATAATTTTTAATAATGTGGATTTACCAGATCCGTTAAGACCTAATATTCCTATTTTTGCTCCGTAAAAAAAGCTTAAATAAATATCTTTTAAAACTTGTTTCCCTGTTGATTTATAGGTTTTTGAAACCTTATTCATTGAAAAGATAACTTTCTTATCGTCTGACATTGTATTGTTGATTAAATGATTGAATTATTCAAGAATAAAAAACTATATTTTCTATTTTTAAATGTATTATTTAAATGATTGAAAAGTGTTATACTCTACCTTTTAAAGCATTAAACACCCAAGCTATTGAAAAGAACCCTAAACCTACAGCTCCAAAACCATAGCCCGCAATTTCATCATATTTAAATATAGCTAACATTACTAATAAAATTCCCATTAGAACCATTATTAATGTAGCATAGGTTAATACTGTATTTTTATTCATTGACATATTTCTAGTTTAAAAAAAGCACTAAAATTAATCTACTTAGTATAAAAATATTAATATTCGAGGATTATAATTTATACTCTATTTTTTAGATATATAGTGCAAAGTGAAATACAAATATCGAGAAATATTTATATTATTCAAGAATAATATCAAAAACAAAACTATATAAACTGTTAATTCATTATTTTCTGGCTAATTTTCGTAATGCAACCCATTGCTTTAACATCTCTCTAGAATCACATGCTGGGTACCCTACTACAGTTTTTCCTGCAGCAACATCTGCTATAACTCCAGAACCAGCTCCAACTGTAGCACCCGAATGTATTGTGGTATGATCTTTTATAGAAGCACTTCCTCCAATTACTACACCATCTCCTAAAGTTACAGAACCAGCTAAACCACTATTTCCTGCCATAATACAAAACTTTCCTAAAACAGAATTATGACCTATTTGAACAAGGTTATCTATTTTACAACCGTCTCCTAATATAGTAGCACTAAATTTACCTCTATCTATACAAGAACTTGATCCTATTTCTACATCGTTACCTATAATTACATTTCCTATATGTGGTATTTTAGTTAACCCTCTTTCACTTGGTCTATAACCAAACCCATCGGCTCCTATGCTCACATTCGTATGAAAAATGCAATTATTTCCTATTTCACTTCGCTCGCGAATAACAGTTCCTGACCAAACTGTGGTATTATTACCTATCGTTGTATCATCAAAAATTGATACATTAGGGTATATAGTAACATTATCTCCTAAAATTACATTCTCTCCTATAAAAGAATTTGCTCCTATTTTACATCCATCTCCCATTTTTACAGTATTACTTACTACTGCTGTTGGGTGAATATCCGTTTTAAAAACTGGTGATTCTGGTTCAAAAAGCTCTAAAATCATAGCCATTGCTAAATCTGCATTTTTAACTTTTATCAATGCTTTTCCTTCACCAGGTTCTAATTCAATTTTTTCATCTACAATAGCAGCACTTGCATTAGAAGCTTCCCACAAACGAGCATATTTTGTATTACCAATAAAAGTAATTTGTGTTTTCTTTGCTTTTTCTATCTGTTCAGGAGCATGAATTTTTTCTTCACAATTTCCTTTTAATTCTCCTTTTAATGCTTCTGCAATTTCACTTACTGTAAATGACTTCATTGATATTCTTAAATTTAGTTATAGGTTTATAAAGTGTTTTTTTTATAGTTTTAATTATTTCAAATTAAAAAACCTACTTAAAGTAGGCTTTCTATTATTTTAATTTTCGATTACAATTCAGCTGCTAATCTACTTCCCTGGTCTATAGCTCTTTTAGCATCTAATTCTGCTGCTATGTCTGCTCCTCCAATTACATGTACTTTTAAACCTTTTGCTTGTAATGGTTCTTGTAATTCTTTAAATGGTAATTGCCCTGCACAAATAATTACGTTATCTACCTCTAATATTTTTTCCTCTTCATTTTGAGTATAATGTAATCCTTGATCATCTATTTTGGTATATTGAACTTCATTAATAAATTGAACATTTTTCTTTTTAAGATTTGCTCTATGAATCCAACCTGTTGTTTTCCCTAATTTCCCTCCAAACTTTCCTTTACTACGTTTAAACATGAAGATTTCTCTTGGAGAAGGGGGTATCTCTTTATTTACATTTTCTATTCCGCTTCTAGCTTCTAAATTTTTATCAATTCCCCATTCTTTTAACCAAGCATCTATATTTTGTGAAGTACTTTCTCCTTCATGTACTAAATATTCAGAAACATCAAATCCGATACCTCCTGCACCAATAACAGCTACTCTTTTTCCTACTGGTTTTTTAAGCTTTAATACATCTATATAATTTAATACTTTTTCATGCTCTACTCCCTTTATTCTTGGTGTTCTTGGAACAATACCTGTTGCTAATATAATTTCATTAAATCCTTCTATCGCTAAATCTTCTGCAGATACTCTTGTGTTTAATTTTAAAATTACATTATGAAGTTCTATTTGCTTTTTAAAATATCTTAATGTTTCGTAAAACTCTTCTTTTCCAGGAATTTGTTTTGCTATATTAAACTGTCCTCCTATAATTTTTTCGCTATCATATAAAGTTACTTCATGCCCTCTTTGCGCTGCTACTGTGGCTGCTGCTAAACCAGCAGGTCCCGCACCAACAACAGCAATTCTTTTCTTTTTATCTGTTGGTAAATAATTCAACTCTGTTTCATGACAAGCTCTAGGGTTTACTAAACAACTTGCCACTTTTTGTTCAAAAACATGATCTAAACATGCTTGATTACAAGCGATACAAGTATTAATTTCATCATCTTTTTCTTCTTCTGCTTTATTAACCCAAAATGCATCTGCTAAAAATGGACGCGCCATAGAAATCATATCTGCATGTCCTTCTGCTAATACTTTCTCTGCCGTCTCTGGCATATTAATTCTGTTAGAAGTAATTAAAGGTATCTTTACCTCTTCTTTCATTTTTTGAGTTACCCAAGTAAAAGCTGCTCTTGGTACTGACGTTGCTATTGTTGGTATCCTTGCTTCATGCCAACCTATTCCTGTATTGATTATAGTTGCACCAGCTGCTTCTATTTCTTTAGCTAATAGAACTATTTCATCCCATGAACTTCCATTTTCTACCAAATCTAACATTGATAATCGGTAAATGATGATAAATTCTTCTCCTACTTTTTCTCTTGTTTGTTTTACCAACTCAATAGGTAATCGCATTCTATTTTCATAACTTCCTCCCCAATCATCATTTCTTTTATTGGTTCTTTTAGCTATAAATTGATTAATTAAATACCCTTCAGATCCCATGATTTCAACTCCATCATAACCCGCTTCTTTTGCTAGTCCTGCTGATTTTACAAAATCTCTAATAGTTCTTTTTATACCCGATTCTCTTAGTTTAAATGGTTTAAAAGGAGTTATCGGTGATTTAATAGCTGAAGGAGCAACACTTAAAGGATGATATCCATAACGTCCTGAATGTAAAATTTGCATACAAATTTTACCACCTTCTTTATGTACTGCCTCTGTTATAACTTTATGATTTCTTGCATGTTTTTGAGTACTCATTCTAGCAGCAAAAGGGCCTGTCCAGCCTTGAACATTTGGTGCTATTCCTCCTGTAACAATTAAACCAACACCTCCACGTGCTCTTTCTCCATAAAAAGCAGCTATTTTTTCATAGCCATTCTTTTCTTCTTCTAAACCCGTATGCATTGACCCCATTAAGATTCTATTCTTTATAGTAGTAAAACCTAAATCTAATGGTTCAAAAATATGTTTGTACTTGCTCATGTAGTTTTTATTTTAAGTTTATTATGCATGCATAACAAATGCAATATAACTGTATTTATTTGAATCTAAAAATCTGTATGAGTAAAAAAGTGAAACAAAATAATTTTATTTATTTCTTTTATTTTTAATAGAACTGAATTCAAAATTTTAAATAAAAAAAAAGGGATACATGATTGTATCCCTTTAAACAAAATAATAAAGTTTTATTACCTTAAAATAATTATAATAGTCATTCCGTTAGAACATCTAATAATTATTATTACATATGCTGTTTTACCATTATTAAGTTTGGCATTAAGACGGTAAGCTGACTCTTTTTCATATCTATGCGGAACTCTTATAACGTTTCCATCTTCCATTCTATGTTCAGATAAACCAATTCCTGAAAAAGATTCTTTCTGAATTTTATAGTCTGTAATTTCTTCCTTTTTAAAATCTGCTTTTTCAAGAAAATCTTCTAAAGTAGGTTCTCTTTGAACTCCTTTAGGGTTCATAGGAAATTCATGAGCCTTTATAACACCATACTTCTCATGATAATCCAATCTTATTTCTTTTTCTTTACCATTTTTGTTAAGTACTATTGTTTCAGTTTTCTCAATTGCATTTTTTAATTCTAAATCATTGTTTTCATTTTTTTCACATGATACAGTAAACAATATTAGAGAAAAGAAAACTGCTACTGTAATTAATTTTAATAGTTTTATAAAGTTAAATTTTAAAGTTAATAACACTTCAAAATTAATCAGTTTTAGGCTGTTAAACTTCAGGTTTTCAACTAAAAAAAAACCATTAAAACACTTATAAGTAATTAGTTAAAAACACAACTACAGTAAATAAAATATTATTTTATAAAGGTATTTCTATTAGTAATAATTGAGCGTTTGTAATTGCATTAATTTCAAAGTCTGTAGTTTCTGAAATTTCTAATGCATCCCTTTTAAAAGCTTCTTGGGTTTCAACCATAACTTCACCAGATATATTCATTAAATAAACTCCGTGTTTCTTAGACTTTAATTTGTATTTAAAAGTTGTCTTTTCATCTAAATCAATTCTAGACAATTGCGCATCTTGATGAATTTTTAAACCGTCATAGTTTTCATCATCCATAGCACTCACTAAAATTTGTAGTTTATTCTTTCTATCTTCTGGGTAAAACGATTCTTGATTATATCTAGGCTTTACATTTTTCCTATTTGGCAGTATCCAAATTTGAAAAAGATTTAAAGAGTCATTAGCAGATCCATTTATTTCAGAATGGTAGATTCCTGTTCCTGCAGACATTACTTGAACTTCATTGGCTTTTACCTGTAACCATTCATTAGACATACTATCTTTGTGCTTTAAAACACCCTCTAACGGAATTGTTATAATTTCCATATTTTGATGAGGATGTGTACTAAAACCCATACTAGGAGCTATTATATCGTCGTTTAAAACTCTTAATGCTCCAAAATTCATTCTGTTAGGATTGTTATAATTTGCAAAACTAAATGAAAAATTTGCTTGTAACCATCCATGGTTTGCTGTTCCTCTTTCTAATGCTAAATACTTTTTTATCATCATATTTTCTAGCGTATTTTATCTAACAAATCACTTAATTTTAGAGCCTCCTTTTCCGATAACTTATCTAATAAATCTAATTCATCAATATATTTATCGATTTCTTGTAGGAGTAATAATCCTTCCTCTGTTATTTTTACATAAACAACTCTTCTATCTTCTTTACTTCGAGATCTTATTATTAATTTTTTTTCTAATAATTTATCCATCAATCTAGTTGCATTAGGAGCTCTTTCTATCATCCTATCCTTAACAACTTGTACTTTAATTTTTTCTGCTGCTCCTCTTAATATTCTTAATATATTATACTGTTGAGGAGAAATACCATAAGGCTTAAAAAAATCTACCTCTCTACTAATCAAAAAATTAAAAGTATATTTTATATTTAAAAAAGCTTTTAATCTATTATTCGTAAATTTTGTATTGATATCTTTAGAAATATCTCCCATTTAATTCAATGCTTTTTCAAATTCTGTAATTTCTTTACTCAAATTTTCTATAAATTCTTCGTTAAGAATTACTCCTTCTTTAAAATTATCGTAAAACTTAGGAAATGATAAACTACCAGTAATATTTGCTCCCATATGAGGAAAAGTTCCCAATGCTGAAGCTAAAACTGTGGCCCCACCTCTAGCTCCTGGTGAAGTTGCCATTAATAATACTGGTTTATTTCTAAAAACTTCTCTATCTTTTCTAGAAACCCAATCAAACAAGTTTTTAAAAGCCGCAGCATAAGATCCATTATGTTCTGCTAAAGAAATAATAAAACCATCATGATTGTCTAAAAGCTCATTAAATTTTGTTGCTCCCTCTGGGTACGCTATTTCTTTCTCTAAATCTTCACTAAAAACAGGTACTTTAAAATCATTTAAATCTATTACATTAGAATCTACTTTCTTTAATTGATTTGCTGTATATGACACCAATTGTTTGTTCATTGATGTACTACTTGTGCTTCCTGCAAATGCTAAAACTTTTTTCATATTAATCTTGTTTTTAAATTAGAAATTATTAATTTTTTTGAACTTTTTTACCAAAAACGTAAGAAACCAATAATAAAACTAAAGCTATTATTGCTCCCATTTGCTCCCCATCTTTAATCATTACATGTGCAAAGAATGCTAATAAAAAATTAAAAAAGAAACCTGCATATGCCCATTGTTTTAATGATTTATTATTTACAAACCATACTGCTATTAATCCTAAAAATTTAGCTAAAGCTAATGGATAAATTATATACGTTGGAAAACCAAAACCTGTAAAAGCTTTTACTATTTCTTCATGATTAAAAAGATACATTCCTATAGACATAAACATTAAAGCAGTTAATAGACCTGTTGAAACATAATAAATAATCTTATTTTTTTTCATCTTATTTTATTTTGGTTAGTGATTCAAAAATACAAAATATTTTCCAAGGGAAATAAATTAATGAGAATTACTTTTTATTCTTAAGTATCGTTAAAAAGTTTAATTTCATAATGTTTGCATTTATTTTAGATTTAATCATTAAATAACATTTTGATTTTAAAATATTTTATACATTTGCATAAGCGCTTATATAAACACAAATATTATGGATCATTTAAAAGGTATTGGAGAAATTGGTATTGGATCTCGATTAAAAAGATTGAGTGAATCTATGATGAAAGAAACTCAAATTGTATATGATACTTTTAACATTGATTTTGATCCTTATTTATTCCCTACTCTTCAAATTATAAAACATAAAGAAGAAGTAACAAATACAGAAATCAATCAGCGTCTTAAAACATCACAGCCAGCAACTACACAAGCTATTAATAAACTAGAGAAAAAAGGGTTGATTGTTTTAAAAAAACATCCTGATGACAAACGAAAAAAGTTAATTCATTTATCTGAAAAAGGGATCCATTTCATTCATACTGTAACTCCTTTATGGAAAAGTATGGAGTTTGTAATTAAAAAATACACTAGAATAACTTCTGATTCTTTAATTGAACATATAAATATTCTTGAAGAAAAATTTAATAAACAATCTTTTAGTAATGCTATTATAGAACATTTTAAAATGAACAACACAGCACAATTAGAAATCGTAAATTTTAATACCGAGTACTCTCGAAATTTCTACGAGTTAAATATAGAATGGTTACAGAAATACTTTTATGTTGAGCCATATGATGAAGAGGTATTAAGTAAACCAAAAAAATATATTATTGATAAAGGTGGACATATCTTTTTTGCTAAATTGAACAATGAAATTGTAGGTACTGTTGCTTTAATGCCTTTAGATGAAAATGGTACATTTGAATTAACAAAAATGGCTGTTTCTCCAGAACATAGAGGGCATAAAATTGGGCAACAATTAATTACTAAGTGTATCAACTTTTCTAAAGAGCATGCATTTAACAAACTTCTATTGTATTCAAATACTTTATTAGAAAATGCTATTTATATTTATAGAAAATATGGTTTTGTTGAGGTTCCTTTAGAAGAGAATTCGCCTTACAAAAGAAGTGATATTAAAATGGTTTATAAAGGATAATATTTTACCACTTAAATCACAATAAACTTAAATTTGATTTAAAGACAACTAAATCTATAACAAAAGAAGGAATTAAGTTAAAACTCGAATAACTCCTTAAAAATTCAAAAAAAAAAGACATGAGCACACTTCAAAATAAAATGTTTCAAGAAATTGAAGACAAAGAAATATTTAAGCAAACACAACAATTTTCTTTAGATTATTTAGAAAACATATTCAATAGAAACGTATTTCCTACCGAAGAAGCCATAGATGATTTATCTAAATTTGATGAGGAGTTTCCTCTTAGTTCTTCAGAAGCTAAAAATGTAATTGCACAATTACATCAATATGGGAATCCGGCAACAACAGCAACTCTCGGAGGAAGATATTTTGGATTTGTTTGTGGAAGTGCTTTACCTGTAGGGCTTGCAGCAAAAAGTTTAGGTACTTTTTGGGATCAATCCCCTTCTATGAATGTGCTTTCTCCTATTGGTAACAAATTAGAAACAGTTGTAGAAAAATGGTTTATTGAACTCTTTAATTTACCTAAAAATTCTTCTGCTGGTTTTGTAAGTGGTACTTCAATAGCTAATTTGTGTGGATTGGTTGCTGCTAGGTATCGAATTCTTAAAAACAATAATTGGGATGTTAATTTAAAAGGATTAATGGGAGCTCCTAAAATAAGAATTGTAACAGGTAAACAAGCCCATTCTACAGTATTAAAAGCTATTGGAATGCTAGGTTTAGGTCAAGAAAATATAGAATGGGTTCCTGTAGATAATCAAGGTAGAATTATTCCTGAATTAATTCCTGAATTGGATGAAAACACCATTTTAATATTACAAGCAGGAAATGTAAACAGTGGTGCTTTTGATGATTTTGAAAGTATTTATGAAAAAGCTAAAGAAGCAAATGCATGGATACATGTTGATGGTGCCTTTGGTTTATGGGCTGGTGCTGTAGAGAAGTTAAAATATTTAACGAAAGGAATGGAAAAAGCTACTTCTTGGGCTGTTGACGGGCATAAAACATTAAATACTCCTTATGATTCTGGAATTATTCTTTGTGCCGATAAAGAAGCTATGATAGCAGCACTTCAAATGTCTGGAAGTTATATTATTGAAAGTAAAGAAAGAGATAGTATGTTTTACACTCCAGAAATGTCAAGAAGATCTCGTGTTATAGAATTATGGGCTATTTTAAAATATTTAGGAAAAGAAGGTGTTGATGAAATGGTTTTAACAATGCATGAAAGAGCGAAACTATTTGCCAAAGAACTTAGCAAAATACCTGGTTTTTATATTGATAATGACGTAGTATTTAATCAAGTAATTGTTAGGTGTGATACAGATGACCTTACAGAAAGAGTTCTTAAAAATATTCAAGAATTAAGAGATTGTTGGTTAGGTGGTTCTGTATGGCAGAATAAAAAAGTAATGAGAGTTAGTATTTGCTCTTGGGCAACTACAGAAGATGATATTCATTTATCTATAGCTTCTTTTAAGAAAGCTTTAGAGTTAGAATTGATGTAGTAGGTTTACTATAATATAGTTAGACAATGGGTTAAAACCCATTGATTTTGTTAGAAATTGTATAACGTTCGTAATTTTAAAGTATTATTTAACTAACAATATTCTAAAAGTAATACAGGTGTGTTTCATTTTGGTTTCGCTCAATGACTACTAACAACTACAAAACTGATAACTGATAACTGATAATATTAAAAGAAAAGCAAGTTTAAAACTTTCATTATCCCTAATTTTGCGGCTTTTAAAAATTTAAACCATTCTATTATGTGGATGTACTTAGGCTTGCTTTCTGCATTGTTTTTAGGATTACATAATTTATGTAAAAAACATGCTGTCCAAAATAATGAAGTGTATCCTGTGCTTTTAGGTACATTAATAGCAGGACTTTTAACTTTACTTCCTTTTTATATTGGGTCTCAATTTTTTCCTGAGCAAACGCAACAAATAGGTTTTTTAATTGAAGACATTCCAATACAAAAACATGGTTTTATATTTATAAAGTCGATGATTATGTGTTCTTCATGGATTTTAGCGTATCAAGCTTTAAAACATTTACCTATCACTATTGTTACTCCAATACGATCGGCAGGGCCTTTTTTCACTTTTATTGGCGCTATTTTTTTATATCAAGAAAGACCTCAGTTTTGGCAATGGATTGGTTTTTTCTTAATTATTTTTTCGGTGTATTTATATTCTCGAATAGGAAAGAAAGAAGGGATCGTTTTTAAACGTAACAAATGGATTTATGCCATTATTGGTGCTACATTCTTAGGTGCTTCTAGTGGATTGTATGATAAGTTTTTAATTCAAAAATTAACTTTAAATCCGCAAACATTACAGTTTTGGTTTTGCTTTTATTGTATTGTTATCTTATTAATTGTATTAAGTATTATATGGTTTCCGAAGATTGAAAAAAGAAAAGCTTTTATTTGGCGATGGTCTATACCTGCTGTAGGTGTATTACTACAAACCGCTGATTATTTTTACTTTAAAGCATTACAAGATCCTGAAGCGTTAATTATGTTATTATCTGCTATTAAACGAAGTCAGTTGATTATTGCGGTAGTAATTGGTGGTATTCTTTTTAAAGAGAAAAACAAACGTAA
>CALISK010000102.1 GCA_938041625.1 uncultured Tenacibaculum sp.
ATCTATAGTACCATTAGAAGAGTTAATAGATAAACCGGCAGTAGAACTAAATGTTCCTCCTGTAGTACCCGTTATTGTTGGAGTTGGATCTGTTCCATCTATACAATAAGCAGAAGCAGCGTAAGAAAATGTAGCATCGCAAGGAGCTACACATGTTACAGAAGGAGCATAAGAACCTGGTGAGATATCATAAGCTATACTATTATTAAAACTCCAATTTGCTCTGTCGTTTATAGCGGCTCTTAAAATAGTTGATGTTCCCATTAACGTTCCTGTGTATTTAGCATTGTCTTGTTCTGTTAATGTGGTTACAAACAAGGCTACACAATTCACACCATTTGTTAAACCAAGTGGTAATCCTGATTCACCTCCAGCAGGAGCAGCTCCGGCAGAGTTATGCCACATTGTAGTTGGATTTATGCCTCCAGCACTTCCTCCTGAATCATCTCCGTTTATACCTGAAATAAAAGTAGGAACAGCTGGGTCAACTGTTGGCCCTTGGTAGGCTAAGACTTGATCACCCGCTGATAAACTCCAAGAAGTACCACTTTGAAGAGTAGCGGTTCCACTTCCTGTTACAGTAAAAAGATTAGGACTAGCTTCATTAATAGAAATAACAGTACCACATGGAGTTCCTACAGCAGGTGCTGTCCATCGAATATGTCCTTCGACGTTTCCTATCCATGAGTTTGAAGCATCGTTCCAACCTTCGTCAGTGAAATAAATAATTTCATTTCCTGGTATGTCGGTCAGCGTAATAAATGAAAAATTATCATTGGCTGCACCACCAGCATCAGTATTGTAACCAATAAAGGCAATATCTCCTGCCGCTAATTGCGCAAAAGATTTAGGAATAGCTAGTATTCCTACAAAGACTAAAAAGAGTATTAGTTTTTTCATATTAAGTTTAGTTTTTATAAATATATCGTTTTTTTATTGATAATCAATGACATAAATATGCGTTATGCCAACCATTTCCTCCTTCGTCATTTAAGAAGGGAATATTTATTTCCTGATTTAATTTTTCTAAGCAATTAAAAGTATAGGTGTTATTAACCCATTCTAATTCCCATATATATTGTTTAGGTTTCGTTCTGTTCGTATTCTTGAAATTGTTTAAGTTTCCTCTAGGACCAATTTGTTGTTCATTAGGAAATGTTTTTTTATTTTTTAAATACTGATGTATCAATAAGCCATTTTCGTATCCAAGTACAGAAAAAATACTCGGAGTTTTATTATACTTTTGTTGATATTCTTTTATGAATTTTTTATTTTCTTCAGTATTTAATTCAAGAAACCAAGAGGAAATACATTTTATGCCCTCTAATATTTTTGGAAAAGAAGACAATACTATTTCGTCTAGTGAAAAAGGTAACGTATACATTGGTATTTTAGAATTTAGCTTGTTGTGTTCTAAAAAAGAAGCATGCTCTTTTGCATAAATTCCGTTATGGAAGGCAAATAAAATATCTGGTTTTGTTTCAGAGATAAATTCAACCATTAATTCAGTTTCATTTTCTCTAGGATGAAGAGGGGTTATGAAATGACCAGAAAATTCTCCTTGTTCATACTCGTATAAAGAATTTTGCATTGCTTCAGTAAAACCATATCCAGATTCGTAATAGCAGGTTGAAGTAGCTATATTTTTAAAATCATTTTTAATAAAGTGTTTTCCTAAGGAGTAAGTTGCTCCATATAAGTCAAGAGAGTTACAAAAGCTGTTTTTTTTACTAGCTATATCTAATGGTTTAGTAGCTCCCATATCAGCATAAATGAGTGATTGATCCATCTCTTCGAAAAAATCGACAATATCTTTTAATCCTCTATGTCCAAGTATACCAGTAGTAACAGAAACTTCTTCTTGATTAATTAGTTTTTGTGCAGCATTAATAACATGTTCTGGGTTTTCTCCAAACCCTATACCTTCAATACTAAAATTGTATTCAGAACTTGGTAATGATAATCTCAACCCATTCATGAATTCTTTAGACATGGTTGGATGCTGTTTTGAATGTGGAAGAAGTACTCCTATTTTCTGTAAATTCATAATGATATATTATAAAAGGGTTCATAGAGTAAAGAACCCTAATTTAATTGGTTCTAACTTCTTGAAGGAAAAATTCCAAATAAAGCAATACACGTATATATTCCTGTAAAAGGATTTCTCGTATTAAAGGCAAGACCACTTCCACTTAAAGAAGTGGTACCAGAAATTTGAACACCGCCAACTTTATCTCCAGCTGTAGGATTTTCTTGATAAATAGAAGGAGTTGCACCACCTGTACTGAAACCATTAGCTCCATTATCACTCTCATTAATTTCTGAGCCTGGAACATCGGTTGTATAGATGTTTACATTTGCAGTACCATTAATTAATGAATGTGCGTGAGCAGGCATGTGTGTTTGATTCAGTTGTATTTGTTCACGCCCACCTTTTTCTCCCCAACGAATAGGAGAAAGTCCAGGGCCATGGCCTACATGAACGATGCTTCTACCTCTAAGGTCTGGTAAAGCAAAAGTTGTCCTTCCGTCTCCTCCGAAGGTAGTTCCTATTAAGGAAAATAAGGCTGTGTTAGAAGAAATAGCCATTAGTTGTCCGTCACATAATGCCCAAGTACGTGGTGCAAAATTAAAAGCGTATGGTTGAATTTGTCCTATAAATGGATCCATAATTATAAAGTTTTAAAGATTAGTTATTTTGTTATTATTACTTTTAAATGTTTGATTATTATAAAGTAATATTTTGTTCCCTATTCAAATTTAGTTATGAAAGTTCTGCCTAAAGAACGTTTTTACCTAAGTGTCGTTTATTTAGCTATAAGCGTGTTTATATAAGGAATGAGTGTATAACGATTAGGCTTGGTAGTTTACTTTTTAGTCATAAGTGTATTGTAATTGACTATAAGCGTACGTTATTTGGTAATAGGAGTAAGGTTTTACCTTAGAAAGATCATTTTTTCGATTACAAGCGTATATGTATTAGGAATGAATGCATAATAATAAAGATTGAAGGTTTGTTTTTTAGTCAAGAGTATCTTGTAATTGATTATAAGTGTATCGTATTTGGTGATAGAAATAAGATTTTATATCAGAAATATTATTAAGTGATGATGCTATTTACAAACAAGTTAACTACAGGTTATAAAAAGAAGTTTTAATTTTTCTTCCAGAAAAAAGGAGTAAACAAAATAAGAACAGTAAAGAGTTCCAAACGTCCGATAAGCATTAAAAAAGAACAAAATACTTTTGCGCTTGAAGATAAATGAGAGAAGTTATCTACAGGACTTACACTACCTATTGCAGGACCAATATTACCTAAAGAAGAGGCGCATGCGCCAATTGCAGATTGAAAATCTAAGCCCATCATAGCTAATACAACAGAGCCTATAATGAAGATGAACATGTACAAAATAAAAAAGGAAATAATATTAAAAACAATAGTTTGTTGTACTGCTTTTCCATCGTAACGAACAGGAATTATAGCATTTGGATGTAATGCTTTTTTAAATTCTAAAAAACTATTTTTAAGCATTACAATATGACGTACAACTTTAACACCACCAGATGTAGAACCAGCTGAACCACCAGAAAAGAATAAAGCAAAGAAAATAGCCGTTACAAAAAAGCTCCATGTTGTAAAATCGGCAGAAACGAAACCAGTAGTTGTAATTACAGAAATTACCGAAAATAAAGTATGTCTAATAGTACTCTCTGTATGTCCTAATACTTCAGGATGTTTTATAGTGGTAGCTAAGGCAGGGTCTTTAAAGAAAAGAATAGCAATACTTATAATTGATGTAATTAAAAGAGTTCCAAAAAAATAGTATCTAAACTCTTCACTTTCTATCACTTTTTTAATTTTTCCTTTTAAAGCAAAATAAACTAATACAAAGTTAGCACCCGCAATAAACATAAAAAAGAGAATAATATATTGTATTAAAGGAGCATTATTCCAATAGGCAACACTTGTATTTTTAGTAGAAAAACCACCAGTACTTACAGTGGCCATAGCATGATTTATAGCATCAAACCAAGTCATACCTGCTACTCTTAGTAATAAAAATTCAATTAAAGTAAGACCTACATAAATTAACCATAACCTTTTAGCTGTATCGGTAATTCTTGGATGAAGTTTATCTGCTGAAGGCCCAGGAGCTTCTGCCATAAATAATTGCATACCTCCAATACCTAATAAAGGGAGTATAGCGATTGTTAATACAATAATCCCCATACCTCCAATCCAATGCGTAGCACTTCTCCAAAAAAGAATTCCTTTAGGCATACTTTCTATATTTGTTAAGATAGAAGAACCTGTGGTAGAATATCCTGAAATGGTTTCAAATAAAGCATCTGTTATAGAAGGGATACTACCAGTCATTAAATAAGGTAACATACCTGTAATAGTAAGTGTAACCCAACCCAATGTAACAATTAAATAACCTTCTTTTTTCTGAAGATTTTTGTTGTCTGGTTTATTAAAAAAGAATAAAATTAGGCCTATAAATATGGTAATAATACCGGAGGTTAAAATCCCTAAAACAGCTTTTTCTTCAAAATAAAGACTAAAAGGGATGGTTAACCACATAAAGAAACCATTTAAAATGGCTGTGATTCCAAGGAAACGAAAAATAAGTTTTAAATTTAAATTTTCCATTAGTTAAACAAATCTTCTACAATAGAAATAGCTTCAGGTAAACAAAATACAATTACATGGTCTCCTTCTTGTATTTGCATATCACCAAAAGACATCAATGCTTTACCATCTCTAATTACACCTCCAAAAACTGCTTCTCTTGGAAAACGTAATTCTTTAATTGGCTTTTGAGTAACTTTTGCACCTTTTAATACTTCGAATTCGAAAACTTCAGCATCTACATTGTGTAAGTTAGCCAATGCTAATATTTCACCTTTTCTTATATGTCGAAAAATATTACTGGCAGCAATTAGTTTTTTATTTATAAGAGTATCAATACCAATGGTTTGAGATATGTTTATGTAATCCATATTCTCTACTAAAGCAACTGTTTTCTTTACTCCTTTAGATTTTGCTACTAAACAAGACATAATATTAGTTTCAGAATCACCAGTAACAGCAATAAAAGCATCCATATCTCTAATGTTTTCTTCTTCTAGGAGTTCTAAATTACGACCATCGCCATTAATAACTAAGGTAGTTCTTAAATCTTCAGCTAATGTTAAAGCTTTACCTTTGTTTTTTTCTATTAATTTTACTTTAAAATCTTCTTTACAAAGATTACGAGCAGTTTTTTTACCGATACTACTACCTCCTAAAATCATTACATTTTTTATATCAATGTGTTCTTTTCCACAAATAGGATATAATTTTTCTATACTATAGTTTGGAACAGAAAAATAAACCTGATCGTTCATTTTGTAAACAGTATCTCCTCTAGGAATAATAGTTTGAGCTATTCCTTCTCGTTTAATAGCAATGGTTATAAAATCAACCATGTTAAACTTATCTTTTGCTTCTTTTACAGATAAATCTACAATAGGAGATTTGTAGCTTAAAGAAGTACCCATTACATTAAATAACCCATTTTCAAAAGCAACAGTATCATTAAAAGATGATTGATGCAAAAGTAATTTAATCTCCTCAGCAGCTAATTCTTCTGGAGAAATCATGAAATCGACACCAAAATCTTGAAATTTTATGTCTTCACTATTTAAAAATTCAGGATCTTTAATACGAGCTATTGTTTTTGTAACACCTAGAGCTTTACCAATAACAGAAATAGTAAAATTTGTATTTTGACTTTCAGTAACTGCTAATAATAAATCTGCAGAACCAATACCAATTTCTTTTAATAATTTTACAGAGGTAGCATCACCTTTTTTGGTAATAACATCTAAATTATTATTAATATAATTTAGTTTGTCTCCATCTAAATCAATTATATAAGTATCTTGAGATTCGTAAGAAAGTAATTTAGCCAGATGAAAACCGACGTCACCAGCTCCGGCTATAATAATTTTCATATTAAAAATTAAAGGATAGGCTACAAAGATACATTATTTAATGTAAAAAACTTAAAATTTTAGTT
>CALISK010000103.1 GCA_938041625.1 uncultured Tenacibaculum sp.
GTTAAAACAAATAAAAAAACGCTCTTAGAATTAGAAAATAAAAAGTTTTACATATTAATTCATAATACCAATTCATATTTTAAGAAAGAAATAAAATTTAAGAAAGACAAAAATTTATATTATTTATTCTATAAAAAAAAGCTGTTTAAATACGGAACAAATATTGTTACTTTATTTAATGATCAAAATAAACCATTAGCAGAAAGAGTTTTTTTTAATCATAAAAAATCATCTCTTTTAGGTTTTTTAGATGTTAGTTTAAAATCAATTGAGAACGATTCTATTATTTTAAATTTAGATAAAGGAAATAGTGGTGAACCATATTATTTAAGCGCTTCTGTTTTACCATTTGAAACTAAGGTTAATAATCCTTCAAATACGATGTATTCAAAATTCTTTTTACAACCTTATATTAAAGGAAAAGTAAAAAACTCAGCGTATTATTTTAAAAATATTAATAGAAAAAAGTTACAAGAATTAGACTTGTTATTGTTAACACAGGGATGGTCTAAATATAATTGGCATAACATTTTTAATAGTTCAGCAGTAGATGATAGATATCAATTTGAAAAAGGAATTAGCATAAAAGGAACAGTAGATACAGGTGAAAAACCAAAAAACATTTATTTAGTTTCTAATGGTTTAATTCTTTCAGAAAAAACAGATGACAATATTGTGGAATTTAAAAATTTATACTTAAAAGAAAATGATACAGTAAATTTTTCCTATTTAAATAAAGGAACGTTGGAGAAACAAAAAGGATATTTTAGAATGATTCCAATAAGCTTTAATAATAAAATAAAAGTACCAGTAATAAATAATCATAAATTAATATCTAAGGAGAATAATATAGAGCTTTTTGTATTAAAAGAAAATGAAGTTTTAAATGAAGTTGAAATAAAATTAAAGAAAAAATTTAAAAATGCTCCATTTACATTTAATACGGGGCTTATGAAAGGCTACAAATTAAAGAAAAATGATGCTGTAGGAGTTATTAGTGATTTTATTAGAAGCAAAGGTTTTAGAATTCAGCCAAAAGGAGTGTTAGGTTTTGAAATACATAACAATAGAGATCAGTTAGGGCTTGTGACTAGAGTTTTTTTAAATAAATTTGAAATTACTGAGATTCCTGAAGATATAGGAATTTTAATTCAAGAAGATTTAAATAATTTTGAAGAAGTATTTATTTCTAAAAATTTTGGAGGAGAAATACATTTATTTAGACGAGAAATTAGTTATGAAAACAGGAGTAAAAAAATATTTAATCATTACAAGATACCTTTTGGATTTAGTGTAGAAAAAGAGTATTATCAACCAAAATATGCTTCTACAGAGCATGATGTTTTTAAGGAAAATGGAGCAATTTATTGGAATCCGAATATTAAAATGGGATCAAAAAACACTACACTTCTAAAGTTTCCTAAGTTGAGTCAAAAGAAAATTAAAGTATTTATAGAAGGAATTACTGAAGAGGGTAAATTAATCTATAAAGAGAAAGTTTTTAATAGACTAGATAAAGAAAATAATTAATCATAAAATAACTGAATAACATTGTTCATTATAAAGGGCATGTTATTCAGTTATAAAAGATATTTCAAACGGAATATATTTTCTACCTTTGAAAATTCATTTGTGAAATGAATTTTTTTAATGAAACCTGTTGAACAAATTAAACTTCCAATAGCAAAAGAAATGGAACTTTTTGAATCTAAATTTAAAGATTCAATGCTGTCTAAAGTCCCTTTACTTAATAGAATTACCTATTACATTGTAAGAAGAAAAGGAAAACAAATGCGTCCGATGTTTGTTTTTTTAGTAGCTAAAATGGTTTCTAAAGGAGGCTTTGATGAGCGAACTTATAGAGGAGCTTCTATTGTAGAATTAATACATACAGCTACTTTAGTGCATGATGATGTGGTTGATGACAGTAATAGAAGAAGAGGGTTTTTCTCTATTAATGCGTTATGGAAAAATAAAATAGCCGTTTTAGTCGGAGATTTTCTATTGTCAAAAGGGCTTTTGTTATCTATAGATAATGAAGATTTCGATTTGTTAAAGTTAATTTCTATTGCGGTTAGAGAAATGAGTGAAGGAGAGCTTTTACAAATAGAAAAAGCAAGGAAGTTAGATATTACAGAAGATATTTATTTTGAAATTATTCGACAAAAAACAGCAACACTTATTGCTGCTTGTTGTGGTATTGGAGCAGCTTCAGTAGGAGCAAATAATGAAACGGTACAACAAATGCGAAAATTTGGAGAATACATTGGTATTGCATTTCAAATTAAAGACGATTTGTTCGATTATTCTGAAGAAAAAATAGGTAAACCTACAGGTATAGATATAAAAGAGCAGAAAATGACGCTGCCATTAATTTATACACTTAATAATTGCAGTTCAAAAGATAAAAAATGGTTAATTAATTCTGTAAAAAAGTATAATAAAAATAAAAAAAGGGTAAAAGAGGTTATAACGTTTGTAAAAGAAAATGGAGGAATGGAGTATACAATGAAGAAAATGCACGATTATAAGAATAGAGCATTAGCTATTTTAGATGGATATCCAGATTCTGAATACAGGGATTCACTGTTGCAAATGATTGATTACGTTGTAGAAAGGAAAATATAAGTTTTAAATACCGTTCATCGATCAAAAGTTACCTTTAAACATTATTTTGTTACCAAAAAGTTAATATTTATACAAGTATAAAGAAACTTTACTATTTTTGTATTGTAAATGAAGTCAGTTTTTATAAAAATATCAACCTTTTTAATGGCACTTTTAGTGTTGTTATCTACATTTTCTCTAACCATAGAGAAACATTTTTGTGGAGATTCCTTAGTTGATGTTTCTTATTTTGGTAATACTCAAGGATGCGCAGAGGAACCAGGAGAAGACGATTGTGATACTCCAGAGGTAATTGAAAAAAAGAATTGTTGTAAAGATGAGATAGAGCAAATAAAAGGTCAAGAAGATTTACAAGCAGTTACAAAAAAAATAACAATAGAAAAGCAACAATTTATAGTTGCTTTTATTCATACGTATAACAATTTGTTTATTGATTTAAAGAAACAAATTGTTCTTCACAAAAATTATTGCCCTCCAAACTTAGTTTCCGATATTCAGGTACTTCACGAAGTTTTTATTATATGATGTATACCTCTTTTTAATAGACTTAGGTCATTTAATTAGTGTATATAACTTTATAATAAAACAATAATGAATAAAAAAATAATACTCAGTATTTTTATACTAGTGTTTATACAATCGTTTGCTCAACAAACACTTAAAGGTAAAATTACAGATAAAGATAAATTAGGTGTATTAGGCGCAAATATTTATTGGTTAAATACTTCGGTAGGAGTAACAACAAATGAAGAAGGAAAGTTTAAAATACCTTATGAATTAGGATATGAAAAATTAGTAATAAGTTTTGTAGGTTTTAAAACAGACACAATAAACATTAAGAATTTGAATTTTGTAAATCATATTCTTAAAGAAGAAAGTATCTTAGAAGAAGTAGCTATTACTGCTCAAAAAAAAGCAACATCTAAATCTTTTTTACAAACTCAAAATGTATTTACAGTAAATAGCGAAGAGTTATTAAAAGCAGCTTGTTGTAATTTGGCAGAAAGCTTTGAAACAAATCCTTCGATAGATGTGAATTTTTCAGATGCTTTAACAGGTACTCGTCAAATTCAAATGCTAGGATTAAACAGCCCATATTTATTGATAGCTCAAGAAAACATACCAATGGTTCGTGGAGCATCTCAAGTATACGGACTTACATTTACACCTGGAACGTGGGTGGAAAGTATTCAAATAACAAAAGGAGCTGGAAGTGTAGTAAATGGTTTTGAGAGTATTTCTGGTCAAATAAATGCAGAATTGGTAAAACCATTTTCAGATGACACTTTTTTCGTTAATGGTTATGGTAACTTAAATGGGAGACTGGAACTAAACACACACTTTAATCAGAAAGTTAATGAAAAATGGCAAACAGGTTTGTATGTTCATGGAAACATACGAACAGAAAAATTTGATAAGAATGAGGATAATTTTTTAGACACTCCATTGGCAGAGCAAATTAACGTAATGAATCGTTGGCAGTATATTAATAATGAAACAGGTTGGGTAACCTTTTTAACTTTTAGGTATTTAAATGATCGTAAACAAACTGGAGAATTAAACTTTAATCCAGATATAAACAAAGGTTCAAATACTATTTGGGGAAGTGAAATTAAAACAAAGCGTTTTGATTTTTCTGGAAAAGTAGGTTATGTATTTCCAGAGTTACCATTTCAAAGCATGGGACTACAAGTAGCTTATAGCGGCCATGATCAAGAATCATATTTTGGTTTACGTGATTATGAAATAAATCATCAAAGTGTATATTCTAATTTTATTTTTAATTCTATAATTGGAGATACTAGGCACAAGTTTAAAACAGGATTAAGCTTTACTTATGATATGTATGATGAATTGGTTGGGGCTACTAATTTTGATAGAAATGAAAATTCAATAGGCGCATTTTTTGAATATGGGTATGATAATACAGAAAATTTTAGTGCTACTTTAGGAATTCGTTTAGATCATCATAATTTATTAGGGACTTTTGTAACTCCAAGAATGCATTTAAGATATGTTCCTTGGGAGAAAGGAGTATTAAGAACTTCAGTTGGTAGAGGGAAGAGGAGTGCTAATATTTTTGCAGAAAACCAACAATTATTTGCTTCTTCAAGACAGATTAATATTAATAATTCTGGAGGAAATATTTATGGTTTAGACCCAGAAATTGCATGGAATTATGGTGTGTCTTTTTTACAAGGATTTCGCTTATTTGATAAAAAAGGAGATATTTCTTTTGATTATTATCAAACTAATTTTGACAACCAAGTAGTAGTAGACTGGGAAAATCCTCAACAAATTTCTTTCTATAATTTAGAAGGAAAAAGTATTGCAAATAGTTTTCAACTAGAAGCAAACTATGAACCGTTTCACCGTATTAACTTAAGGTTTGCTTATAAGTTTTTTGATGTTACTACAGATTATAATTCAGGAAACTTAGCTAAGCCTTTACAACCAAGGCACCGTTTTTTTACAAACCTTTCGGCAAAAACAAATAAAGAAGAAAATGGTTCGCAATGGAAATTTGATGTAACATATAATTTAATTGGTAAACAACGTTTGCCTAATACAAGTTCTAATCCTATACAATTTCAATTACAAGAATACTCAAAAAAATATAATTTATTGAATTTGCAAGTAACTAAAGTGTTTTCAAAAAAGTTTGAAATATATCTAGGAGGTGAAAATATAACAAATGTAAAACAAAGAAGTCCTATAATAGAAAGCGAAAATCCTTTTGGAGTGAATTTTGATAGCACTATTGTATACGCTCCAATTTTTGGAAGTAGTTTTTACGCAGGATTTCGATTTAAAATAAATTAATAATAAATACTATATCATTAGTGTTGATAAAAAAGAATTATCTTATGAAGAAAATAGCAACTATTATCTGTTTACTAGCAATAGTTTTTTCAGGACAAGCGCAAAAAAAGAAAAAGAATGCTAAATTAATTTTAGATGTAGATGGGGTTTGTGGTATGTGTAAAAAGCGTATTGAAAAAGCAGCATTAAATACCAAAGGAGTTAAATTTGCTAGTTGGAATGTACAATCTCATGAATTAATAGTAATTCTAGATGAACGTAAAACAGATGAAAAATTAATTTGCCAAAGTTTGGCAAATGCAGGTCACGACACTAAGGAGGTTAAGGCACCTCAAGAGGCTTATGATGCTTTACATGCGTGTTGTAAATATAGAAATGAAGAAATTAAAGATAGTCATAAAAAGGAATAAAAGTTAAATAAATTGAAAACAAAAATAAAAAAGATAGATTTCAGTAAATTAGAATTAACATATATTGTCCCTGTATATCAGGAAAATAAAGCAGTTAATGATCTAGAGAAATTATTAAACATCTACAAAGAATATGATAGATCTGTACTTAACAGAATACATTTTATTTTTGTAGATGATTGTTCTCCTATTCCTGTTGAAATTAAAATTAAAGAGATCAATTTTACACTAGCAAAGGTTTTAGATGATATTAAATGGAATCAAGGAGGAGCAAGAAATTTAGGAGTTCACCTATCTAAAACATCAAAATTAATACTTACAGATTTAGATCATATTTTTTCTGAAAAAATTTTTAAAGATTTATTATTAAAAAAAGTTCCAAGTGAAATTTATAGATTTCGTAGAAAAGATAAAAATGGAGAAAAAGTTAGAATTCATTTAAATACCTTTTTTTGTTCTAAAGCTACTTTTTTTAAATCATTAGGAGTTGATGAAGAATTCTGTGGGAATTATGGTTATGAAGATGTTTATTTTGAAAAAATTCAGAAATTTTTTGGTACTCGATTTAAAAAGTATCGTAAAGAAATGATTACATATTTTAATCATGAGCAACATGATCTTAAACGAGATACTAGTGTCAATTTACAATTATTTAAAAAGAAATTACAAGCAATAAAAAATAAGAAACCATTTTCTTTACATAGTCGTAGGTCTATATGTTTTGAATGGCAAGAAATAAAATCTAATTGGTTAAATTAAAACCAAGAATAGGCTATTTTATTAATGTAATGTGTTTAAGAAAATGTTTATTGATCTCATTTGAGAATTTTATTCTTTAAATGAAGTTACTTTACTAATTTTAAGCGTACTTCCAGTAATTAAAATTATTCTCCATTTTTATAAATTTTTTTTAATTGGACTATAGACAATACATGAATAAAAACAGCAGAAGGCATAAGAAAACCAGGAACTAAAACATAAGGGTATAGGCCAAATTCTTTAGAGAAAATTTTTGTGTTAGGGCCAAAAAAATCAGGAAGATAGAGTGTGGTAACAAACAAGAGAATTATTATTAGAATAACGGTTATGCCTAAATAATTCCAAAGCAATAATACTTTTTTAGGTATTGCTTTTGATCTTATTACAATCAAAGTCATTATAAGTGCTGTACATGCATATACAAAATCGTAATTATATCCTTCTATAGTTACATTTTTATGCAAAAATCCAGCAGCTACAGTAAAAACAAAAATTGTTTCAATAGCAATTCTAAAAGATTGATAAAATGTTAGCCATGCAATAGGAATAGTTTGTGTCCAATTATTTTTTCTGTTTTTCTTCATAAATATTCCAATAAAAATAAAGAGAGGTAAGATGACAAAAAGCATATATCTTGGAGGAAAACTCAAATCAGTTAAAAAACCACTTTCCCCCATCAAATAAAGATAAATGTGCCATAAAAGAAGAGTTGTAATTAATACTACTTTCTTTTTCGATATTATCTGAAAATGTTTTGTTTATAGCATAATTTCCTAAGAAAAATAGTATAATTAACATGATTACACTCAGTAAAATATAAGATAATTTAAGGTACATATTTCGATGTTTTTAAGTTGTACATACAACAATAGTGTTGCGGGATTTATCATTTATTACAAATTAAACAAACAATTTTAGAATAAGAATTGACCTATGGCAATTCTTATTTTTTTGTATCAACTTTAGTACTGTTTTTTCGAATTCTGCTTAAAGTGAATTTGGTAACTCCTAAGTAAGAAGCAATAATTTTTAAAGGTACGTTTTGAATAATTTCTGGATGTTTAAAAAGTAAGTTTTCGTAACGTTCTTGTGCAGTGTCTTTATGAAAAGAAATCATTCTTTTATGTATTTTAACATAATTTAGAGTAAGCATCATTCTACCCCATTCTCTAAATTCTGGTAGGTTATGAAAACAATATTGAACATTTTTACGATTAATACTCCAAACTGTACATTCAGTTAAAGTTTCATAATTTTCTTCACTAGGAGTCTCTTTAAAAAAAGATAAATAATCATTTAAAAAATCAGGAGCTGCATAAAAACGTGTAGTGACTTCATTTCCATTCAAATCGATAATATAACATCTTATAATACCTTTTTCTAAAAAATAAGATTTTTTACTTGTCTTACCTTCTTGTATTAAAAATTGTAGCTTGCTTATTGTTTCTTTTTCAAAATAAGAAGCAATATAGTCTGCCTTTTCATTAGACATTGGGTTTAATTTTTTAAAGAAACTTTGTACAGACATATATGTGAATTGACTTATTTAAAAATACATAAATTTATATTCTTAAAGATTTAAAATGTAACTAATAAAAAAGAAAAGAATATTTATATTTTGTTAAATATCTTTTTTAGTACGATTCAATATGAAAAGTAATTATTTTTCAGAACTGTTTTTTAATAATTCTAGACCTCTAGTATTCATCTTTTCCATTTCTTTTTTTGCCCCAAAAAGCCCCATAAAAAATGCATCTATTAAATCTGATTTTAAATTAAAATCATGAGTAACAATAACCGATTTTCCATTTTGTTCAAATGAATATTAAAAAGTAGGATTAGCTTCAAAAGGTTTTTGAATGTTGCATTCCGTTTTAATATATTTTAAAGGTATTATTGTTTTTATTTCTCGTAATCCCAAATCTTTACCTTTATTATCTTTCCAATGATATTGGGCTCCTACTTGTCCATCTATTCCTCTAATTTCGATTTCTTGAGAAGGATCTATTTCTAAAAAGGTGATCATTTAGGGAAGTTTTTAAATAAACGACATTGTTAAAAACCGATTCTAAATCGGTAGTAATTATAACTTTCTTTTGAATATGAATGTGTTGTAATTTACTAGCATTGTATAAAACCACACTTAGAAAAAGTATGATTGCAATTGTAATTATAGTCAAAATCTTTTTTTTCATTTTAAAGGATCTAAGTTAGTTTTCCATAAAGATTATGTTACGTACTTCCACAGTATCTCCCATTTTTAAAACAGGACTTGCTTTAGCTATTTCAGTAGCTTCTTCTAAAGAATTAACTCTACCATCAATAGTTTTGTTATCGGTAATTAAAATGTTACCAGAAACACTTAAATCGGAGGGAATCTGTTTTTCTTTAATAATAATATTGCCTATAAAAGCTCCCATTGTTGGTGTATTTCTATTTGTTCTTTTATTAGCTTCAACAGTTGTTTTTACTAAGTTAACTATTATAAAAACAGGAAAGATAAAAGCTATTAAAAATAAAATTGAAATAAAAATAGGTGTTTGGTTGAGAAACATGATTAGATATTTCACAATATAATTTCTTTTCGTATTCTGTTTAACGAAGTATTGATAATTTGCAAATGCGTAGTAATATGTTTTAACGGAACATTTTGTGTTAGTTTAGGTTTCTCTTTTAATGAATTTAGATAATGTTCTTTTGCATGATCTGAAATTACAGGTACGGTATATTTTTAAGTTCAAAATAATTGTTTACCAATCGTGTTCTGCCAATTTCTCTAAAAGATTCAAGGTGAAATAATTTCATGAAATCTAAAAAATGAACTTTCCAACATTTTCCTTTTATTAAGGCTTGTATAGATTCTTTACATGGTTTTTTAAGAAAATAGGAAAGCCAATCAATTACAATGTCTTTTTCTGAAAAAATTTAGTAGTAATATCATTTCCTTCCAAGTTAATACTATAAGAACGTAAAAGACATTTTCTAAAAAATAGTAATAATTAGAGATTTTTCCTTTTTCTATAAGAAACTCGTTTTTTTTAAAATTAATTTCTTCAAATTGATCTATTATGAGAGTCAACTCTTAAATATTAAAGATCTCAGGTTTAAATATTGTATGAAGAAAATGAGGTTGCTTGATAAGAATGGATTTGTTTTTTGATGAGAACAAGTTAATAGGTCTACTACTATTTTATCAAATTATATTCAATAAATATTTTTTTAACCATAGGGTATTTCATTACAAAGGTGTTTTGTATGGGTAAACAATAAAATATGAA
>CALISK010000104.1 GCA_938041625.1 uncultured Tenacibaculum sp.
CCACTATTTCCACAAACAGGTATAGCATCAGAGCAATCATTTTGAGATAAAAGTAGGGTAGAGTATAAGAAAACAAAAAGTAAAAATACTTTATTCATTTTAATAGAAATTTAGCAGACTAAATTAAACGTTTCTAATTAAATGAAAATATTTAGTTTTATTTTCTAAGTAAAGAGAAATTACCTTGTCTGTTTATAATATTACCATTAAGATCTGTTAATGTGATTTTAAACCAATAATCGTTAGACGGTAACATTTTTCCATTATATAGTCCATTCCAACCTTCTCCATTAATTTGTAAAGAGGTGATTGTTTTTCCATATCTATCAAAAATATACATACTACTTTGTGGGTAAAAACTAGTGCTAGCTCCTTTTACATTCCACAAATCGTTAATACCATCTGCATTAGGAGTGAAAAACTTAGGGAATTCTAGTACTGATACATCAAGTTGTGCAACTCCACAGTTATTTTTATCTCTTACTAAAATAGTGTAAATACCACCTTGTAAATTTTCAAAAAAAGGTTCGTCTTGAAAACTATGTACTAACCTTTTATCTTCATTTTGCAAAGCAAATTCATAATCACCAAGTCCTAAATTATTACCATTATTGTTTATAGAAATTGTATTGTTCTCAGAATCATCTACAATAGTGACATCCTCTTGGTCAATTGTTGCAATAATAGATTCGTTTATTGTAATAGTTTTAGAGCGGCTACAATTAGTTATTTTATTAATCGCAGTTACTTCATAAACACCTCCATTAGTAATGTTTAATTGTTGGTTCGTACCTATGATGCTTAAATTTCCATTTTTTCTCCACTCATAATTATAATTTCCATCAGGAGTTTCTGCTTCTATAAATGAAGGAGCATTTAAGCAAGTTATTTGAGGGGAAGTAATATCGAAATCAGGTAATGGATTAACTTTAATTGAAAACTCACCTAAACCTGTACAATCATTATTTATTTTATTAATAATTTTAACATATATTGATTGAGAAGGGAATGCTGGTATGTTTGAATTTCTATAATTAGTAACATCATTAATTTGATTTACTACAGCATCTCTATCATTTATAGTTTCAAATAACAAAACTTCTAGATTATTTCTAAGAGGAATAGGAAATAACCCTTTTATTTCTGTAATGGCTTTACTTAAATTAAAGTTTGAAATTCCGTCTTTGTCATCATTGTTAACAGTATTATTTCCATTTTTATCTAAAAAATCATCACAAGTAAAAAACTCTTTATTGTAAGTAATGTCTGGGGTAAAAGAAACTATAATATTTAATTTTGAAACTTTAAAACAGTTTTTAGAAGAAATTGTTCTTACCCAAATAACATCTCCATTTGAAGTTATATGATTAATAGGGTTAACTATTTCTCGAGAATCACTATTAGCATCAGCTTCACTAACGTAGTATTTAAAAGTTTCATTTAAATGATTGTTCGATATTGAAATTTGAGCCTGAGTTAAATTAATAGTAGTTGTTAAATCTCCATCAATATCACATTGCTTAATTTCTGCGGGATTATTAACTATAATAGGAAGGGGATTTACTACTAATTTAAAAGGTTTAAATGTTGTGGAGGTAGGAGTAGAAATTACAGAACAGTTTATGTTATCTACATTTTCTACTCTAATATAAATAGTTTGTTCATTAATTGTAGTATTTCTGTAAGGTGTATTTTTATCAATAAGATCAGTAAAAGAATCAGATTGTGCACCTATTAATGTAGTATGATAAGTAATTTTATATTGAGATGGAGATAAAGAACCTAATATTTCAGGATCTTTAGAAGTGAGTATATAATTGTTGAAAAAACCAATTAAATCATTTTCACATTCAATGTAATCACTAGCTTGATTTGGTTTTGGTAAATTGGTTATAGAAAGTTTAAATTGAGTAACAGCAAAACAAATACCAGGATCTGTTGTATTATGTATTCTTACATAAATATCTTCGTTTGTAAAAGGTGTAGTATTTGTATAAGGATTAGTTAATGCATTAGCAGTATTGTTATTTTGTGCATCAGTTATATTATTGAAGTATAAAACTTCAAATTGCGCAGGATCTTGGACGCCTAATACAGTAGGAGTTATATCTGCTTGAAAATCGAATGTATTGAAGCCATCTCCATCTGAATCACAAAAATTAATATTAGAAACAGGGTTTGCTATAGGGACAGGTAAAAAACTAATAACAACATCGTCTGTGGTTTTATTTCCTTTATCATCAGTAATAATTACTTGGTATGTTCCGGATAGATTAGTTGTTATTTTTAATGTAGAACTAGTTTCTCCTACAATTGTATTATAACCACTTCCAATATCAACTAACCATTCGTACCCGGTAGCTATTCCTGTTGTAGGTGTTCCGTCAAGAGTAATTTCAGTACCATTGCATACTGTTTGATTTGGCCCTAACTCTCCAGAGATTATAGAGCAATCAGTAGTTCCAGCTCCAGGTTGACCAAAATTTGTTTGTTCTAGTTTAATTTTACCAGGGCTACCATCATAATTTGTAATTAATAATATATAAAATTCACCTGCGATAGCATTGTTAATT
>CALISK010000105.1 GCA_938041625.1 uncultured Tenacibaculum sp.
TCAGCAAAATATCTAAGTCTGTTTAAATAATTTCTATACTTTGTGTTTAATAGATTATTCATTGAAAAATGTATTCCAATTTTTGTTTTAGACATATTAAAGTCAAATCCAGAAGTAAAGTTTAATAAATGATAAGAATTAGGAGGTGTGCTAATATCTACTAATTCATTGGTTTGAGTCTCAGGAATAAATACGGTAAAGTTATTATTTGGGTATTCATTTTGTCTAGAATTGTATTCACTTTTTAGAGAAGCATAAAAATTCTTCCAATTTTCTTTTTGAAAAAGTATTGTATTCACTGTTTTAAAAGGAGTCATATCAATTAAAGCTCTGTCATTGGTTAAATCTCTACCTTTTAATAAAGAAGATTTATTAGAAAAACTTAAGTTTTCATTAATATTGTAAGTAATATCTGTGTCAACCCCCAAAATATTTGCATTTACTTGTTTGTAATCCCATACAACAAAAGATCCTCTAAGGGTAGTTTCTACATCTATAGGTTCTATGTAAATAAAATCATTAATTCTATTAAAGAAAGCTTCTAAAGAAAATTTAAATTTAGAAGTCTCATATTTATAAGAACTAGAAATTCTATGAGATGTTTCTGGTTGGATACGCAAATTTCCCAATTCAATTCTTGATGCTGAATGATGTAGGCCATCACTAAACAATTCAGAAGGATTAGGAGCTCTGTTAGATAAACCATAATTTAATAGCAAAGAATTTTCCGAATTCAATTTATAAGATATACCAGCAGAAGCAGATACATTATGGTAATTAAATTTTGGGTTAGCTAAAAATTGTGAACCTGTTTCATCTATAATTATATTACTAAAATCTCGATCGTAATTCAATGAATTCCATCTAGATTTTTGGTAAAACTTTTTTGCATTTATATGACTAAAATCATATCTAGTACCCGCGTTAAAAATTAAATCATCATCAAAAAAAACAAATTCAAAAATAGAATATACTCCTAAGTTGTATTTGTCGTAATCGGGTATTAGTCTGCGTACTCCTGTTAAATCAGGAAAATTATTTTGGTATCCACCAGAAATCCCAATTTTGTAAATTCTTTTACGATTGGCATCAAATTTCATGTTTGCAGAAACAACATGAGTTTTTAGAGTTAAATCTGCTGCGGCACCTCTATTTTTTCGTCTAATATCAAATTCTAACCTCTTGTTGTGTTGAAAATCATATTGAAAAGAAAACTTACCAAGACCTTTTAAACGTTTATATATTTTTGCTTTAAATACTTGGTGTGTAACATCTTGTTTTGGGTTATTAATGTTATAACTAAAATCTTTAATAACTAAAGGTTCTTCACTATTAATAGCTCTAACTAAATCACCATTAGTACCTATATGAGAAGCTCTTAGTATACCTAATTCATTGGTTAAATAGCTATAATATACATCAAATCCTTTTTCAAAACTTTTAAAACCAGTGCTAAAGGTAGTTCCAAAAGACTTTATACCTGTATTGGTAAGATGATAATCTGGAGTTTTAAAATCACCAGACCTTTTAAATGAAGTTTGTGCATTAACAAACCAACCTTTTTCAAAGTTTTTATTTAAACTCGTGTTTACAGAAAAAAGTTTTCCATTATCTTGTTGAGAAATAATGGTTTTACCAAATAAAGTATCTTTCTTAATAATTTTAGAAGGACTTAAAACAATAACGCCTCCAATAGCATCACCACCATATTCTAGAGCATTAGCTCCTTTAATTATAGAGATACTACCTGCAGCATTAATATCTACATTAGGTGCATGTTCTATACCCCAATCTTGATCTTGTAATCGAACACCATTAACAGAGGTAAGTATTCTGCTACTATGTAACCCATTTATAACAGGTTTAACAATAGAGTTTCCTGTATTTATAGAAGAGACTCCTGATACTTCTTTTAACGCATCTCCTAAATTGGCATCACTAAAATTTTCTAATGTATTTGTTTTTAACACCGTTTCTTGAGATGTTTTTGTTTTCCTCCCAGAAGCTCCTTTTATATTTATTTCGTTTAATTCTTCAATATGATGTTCTAAATCAATAACTTTATAAACATCTTTTTTAAAATCTAATTGTAACGTTTGTGTGTCACAAGCTAAATGAGATATTTCAACAGTTATTTTACCAGAACAAATATTACGTATAATAAATTTACCTTCTACATCGGTAGTTGTATATTTATTTATACTTTTAAGATAAATAGTAGCATTAACTATAGGAGATTTGTCGTGAAAATCTTCGACAATCCCAGAAAATGTGTAATTACAGTTTTGACTTATTGCTGTAGTTGTATAAAAACTAAGAAATAAGATCAAAAATAAGTTTCTTGATTTCATTAATATTATTTCAGTTCGAAATATTCTTTATATAAAAAATGTAGCAAATAATTAAGCGACAGAAGGAGGGCCTCTTAGGCGGAATGAAATTACTAACTGATTTTCTAAAGAATAGAAAAAAGTTTCAGGCGAACAAATTTCCTTATAATTAATTAAAGTTATTAAAGGCTGTTCGTTTAAAGTAAAATTATTTAAATGAAATTTACAAGTTTCACAATCAGATTCATATTCATGAAAATGTTGTTCCTCTTTTGAAATACAGACACTACTTTCTTCATGATCATCATGAGCACAGCAGAATAATTGTACCACCAAAGGAGATAGCAAAGAAGCTACTATAAGTATTGATATGTATTTACGTAAAAAAATCATTATGATTAGCAAATCAACAACAATTATTTTAAGCGGACAACTTATTTTAGTTTTTTTACTTTTTACTGATTTTAGTTTTATTTTTGTTTAAAACAAAATTTTATAGTTTTTATTAATAAAAAAAATTGAAGATATAAATGTATAGTACTGGTATATAGGTAGTTTTGTTTTTTTGTAATTTATTTTTTTAATTCAGTTATTGTCTTAGCGTATAGATATAAATATCATTAAAAATTTAAAAGAAGCTCATAAATGACAAAGAAAAAAGGTCAGAATATTCTGACCTTTTTGTATAAATTACTTTAAATGTTTAGATTAAATATAAGAATTATTGATTTTTATATTTGTTACTATATCGTTTCCAAAGTTTTGTTTGGTGTGTTTCTAAACTTAATTTTCTACCTTGAATAAAGGCATTTGTAACAATATTAGTTCTCATATCTAAAGCATCACCTTCAGATATAAAAAGTGTAGCATCTTTACCAACTTCTAAAGTTCCTACTTTGTCGTTAATTCCTAATATTTTTGCGTTATTTGAAGTAATTAACTTTAAAGCTTCTTCTTTACCTAAGCCATAAGCAGCATAAGTACCTGCATAAAAAGGTAAATTACGGGCGCTCATACGTTCCATACCACCATTCATACCCAAACCAACTAAAATACCCTTATCTACTAATATTTTTGCTTTTCTATATGGCAAATCATAATCTTCATCTTCGCTATTAGGTAGTCTATGTGATCTTTCTATTATTACAGGAATATTATTTGTTTTTAACAAGTTAGCTACTTTTTCAGCACCATCTGCATTTACCAAAACAATGTTTTTTAAATCTACACTTTTAAAGGTGTTGATAACATCTACAATTGATTTTTTGCCAGAAACATGAACAAAAACTTTTTCAGTTCCATTAATAACATTTTGTAAGGCTTCAAAAGGAATGTTTTTAGGAGCTCTTTTACCTGAAAGATAATTTTTAGCATTTATAAAATACTCTTTGATCTCCTTCACAGACTTTCCATAATTTTTATTTGGTTTTAAAGCAGGGTCTTCTCCTAACCACCAACGTCCTCTAGAGAAACTTTGCGGCCAATTTACATGAATAGCATCATTTTCCTTAATTAAAGCATCTTCCCAGTTCCATGCATCAAATTGAACTATAGAAGAAGTACCAGAAATAATACCTCCTCTAGGAGTAATTTGCCCTATTAACACTCCATTAGGTCTCATTGTTTCAATAATTTTACTTTCAGCATTATAAGCAATAATACTTCGAATATGAGGTAAATATGCACCTACTTCATCAAAATCTCTGGTAGCACGTACTGCATCTATTTCTGCCAAACCTAAAGAAGTGTTAGCGGCAATTAAACCAGGATATAGATGTTTACCTTTGGCATTAATTATGGTTCCTTTTTGAGCAGCTGTATTTGCTTCTCCAACATAGGTGATTTTACCATTAGAAAATACGATTAATGAATTCTCTATTATACTACCGTTTCCAACATGAGCAGTAGCTCCAACAATTGAATAATCGGTTGTTTGTTTCGGTGCTGGTGTTTGTTGTGCACTAAGATTTCCAATGAATAAGAAACTTAGTAATATATATACTATTTGTTTTTTCATTTTGTTACGTTTTAAATGCTTATTCAGTATCACAGTGAAATAATTTATGCTCTTTTTTAGTAGGAGTTTGTGTGGGAGCTCCACCAATTTTTTCTTTTAACATCATTTCAATCAATCTTGCACGTTCTGCTTTAATAGCATTTCGTTTTTGTTGATTTTTTTCGACATCAAAATAAATAGTACCATCAATAATTGTTTGCTCTGGTTTGGCATAAATAGATAAAGGATTGTCACTCCAAACAACGATGTCTGCATCTTTACCAACTTTAATACTTCCTGTTTGGTTATCTAAGTGTAATAGTTTAGCTGGATTAATAGTTACAGTTCTCCAAGCTTCTTGCTCAGTTAGCCCACCATATTTTACGGTTTTTGCAGCTTCTTGATTTAGTCTTCTAGACATTTCAGCATCATCAGAATTAATAGCTACAGTAATTCCTTGTCTGTGCATAACTGCAACATTATAAGGAATAGCATCATTCACTTCGTATTTATATCCCCACCAATCAGCAAAAGTAGAACCACCAACACCATGTTTTTTCATTTTATCAGCTACTTTATA